>CBINPH010000001.1:0-42652 GCA_966252445.1 uncultured Chitinophagaceae bacterium
GCACCCCCAGGGTCTGGATGTCCAGATCGTTGGTGGGCTCGTCGAGGAGCAGGAAATTCGGGTTGCGGAAAAGAATGCTCAGCAGCAACAGGCGCCGCCGCTCTCCCCCGCTGAGCATGGACAGGTACGTATACTGTTTCTCCGGGGGGAACAGAAAAAGCTGCAGGAACTGCGCGGCGCCCAGTTTGGTGCCGTCCGCCAGCGGGAAATATTCGGCGATGTCCCGCACGAACTCGATGACGCGCTGGTCTTCCCGGATGGCCAGCCCCTGCTGGTGGTAATAGCCGAAAACCACCGTGTCGCCCCGGTTCACCTTGCCCGAGTCGGCCGCCTCGGCCCCGGCGAGGATGTTGAGGAAGGTGGATTTGCCCGCCCCGTTGCTGCCGATGATGCCGATCCGCTCGCCCTTCTTGAAGGTGTAGTCGAAGCCCCGGAGGATGACCCTGTCGCCGAAGGCTTTGTAGACTTTTTTCAGCTCCAGGACCTTGCCCCCCAGGCGGGACATGCGGAGCTGCAGGCTGACGTTGCCCTCCTCTTTGCGCGCCGAGGCCTTTTCGCGGAGCTCGTGGTAGGCGTCGATGCGGGCCCTGGACTTGGTGCCTCTGGCCCTCGGCTGGCGGCGGATCCAGTCCAGCTCCTTGCGGAGCAGGTTACGCGCCTTGCCCACGGAGGCCCGCTCCGCATCTTCCCGGGCCGCCTTCTGTTCCAGGAACTGCGTATAGTCGCCGCGGTAACGGTACAGGCGGCCGTCGTCCAGCTCCAGGATCTCGGTGCAGACCTGGTCCAGGAAATAACGGTCATGGGTGACCAGGAACAGGGTGACCTTCTCCTGGCTCAGGTAGTGTTCCAGCCACTCGATCATCTCTACGTCCAGGTGGTTGGTAGGCTCGTCCAGGATAAGCAGGGTATGGCGGTGCTCGAAACCGGCGTCGATAAGGGTCTTGGCCAGGGCCACCCGCTTGCGCTGCCCGCCCGAGAGGGTGGAGGCCGGCTGGGTGCCGCCCCTGATCTGCAGCTTGCCCAGGATCTGTTTGACCTTGGCCTCGAACTGCCAGGCCCCCAGTTCGTCCATGAGGGCAATGGCGGCGGTCAGCCGCCGGGGATCGCCACCAGGTTCTTCGAGGAGGGCTTCGTAGCCGCGGATGGCGTTGAGCACCGGGTGATCGTGGTGGAAAATGTTTTCCAGGACGCTGCGTTCGGGGTCCAGCGGGGTCTCCTGGTCCAGGGAGGCTACGGTGACGTCCTTGTGTATCCACACACGGCCTTCGTCGGGCGGCTCCCGGCCGGCCAGGATCTTCAGCAGGGTGGACTTGCCGGCTCCGTTGCGGGCTACCAGGGCGATCTTGTCGCCCTCGCTGATGTGTAGGGAAATATCCCGGAAAAGCGGCTGCACCCCGTAGGATTTGCCCAGGCCCTCGGCTGAGACGTAATGCATGCCGCGAAATTAACCATTTGCGGCCGCTCCGCCGCCGAACTGTTCCCGGTATACGGCGGTGATCCCTTCCTCCAGGCCTATGCGGTGCTTCCAGCCCAGGGCATGCAACTTCGAGACATCCAGGAGCTTGCGGGGGGTGCCGTCAGGCTTGGACGGGTCAAAGGCGATGCGGCCGGTATAGCCCGTGATCCGCGCCAGCAGCTTCGCCAGCTCGGCAATGCTGAGGTCTTCGCCGGTGCCTATGTTGACCAGCCCCGCTTCGTCGTAGTGCTGCATGAGGTGGACGCAGGCGTCGGCCATGTCGTCGGCATGAAGGAACTCCCGCCGCGGCTGGCCCGTGCCCCAGACCGTCAGCTCGGGGGCGCCGGAACGGGCCGCCTCGTGGAAGCGGCGCAGCAGCGCGGGCAGCACATGCGAGGTTTCCAGGTCGTAGTTGTCGTGGGGGCCGTAGAGGTTGGTCGGCATCACCGATATGAAATGGCAGCCGTACTGCGCCCGGTAGGCGTCGCAGAGGGCGATGCCCGCGATCTTGGCGATGGCGTAGGGTTCGTTGGTGGGCTCCAGGGGCCCCGTCAGCAGGTATTCCTCCCGCAGGGGCTGGGGCGCCATGTTGGGATAGATGCAGGAGGAGCCCAGGAACAGCAGTTTTTTCACTCCGCAGCGCCAGCTGCCGTGGATGATGTTGTTCTGGATCTGCAGGTTGTCATAGAGGAACTCGGCCCGGTAGGTGCTGTTCGCCATGATGCCGCCCACTTTGGCGGCGGCTAAAAAGACGTAGTCCGGGCGTTCCTCCTGGAGGAACTGCTCGGTGGCGCGCTGGTCCCGCAGGTCCAGCTCCGCGGAGCTGCGCAGCACGAAACGGTGGTAGCCCTCCGCGCGCAGGCGCCGGAGGATGGCGCTGCCCACCATGCCGCGGTGGCCGGCGATGTATATCTTGTCGTCCCGGTTCATACAGTGTCGTTTGTAGGGGGTCTGCGCCCCGCGCGGAGGTCATGCTGCACCATCTCCCGGACCAGGTCCCGCAGCGGGGTGCGCGGTGTCCATCCCAGCTGCTGCTCGGCCTTGGAGGCGTCACCGATGAGCATGTCGACCTCCGTGGGCCGGAAATACCGGGGGTCTACCCGGACCACTTCGGTGCCCGGCGCCAGGGAGGCGGGCCCGTTGTTGCCCAGGACGTAGCCCGTCTCGGCGCTGCCCTCGCCGCGGAAGGCGACCTCGATGCCGGCCTCGGCAAAGGCCATTGTCACGAAATCCCGCACGGAGACCGTGCGGCCTGTGGCGATGACGTAGTCTTCCGGGCGCTCTTGCTGCAGCATCAGCCACATGGCCTCCACGTAGTCGCGGGCATGTCCCCAGTCGCGGCGGGCGTCCAGGTTGCCCAGGTAGATGCAGTCCTGGTGGCCATGGACGATGGCGGCGACGCCGCGGGTGATCTTCCGGGTGACGAAGGTCTCGCCCCGCAGGGGGCTTTCGTGGTTGAACAGGATGCCGTTGACGGCATACAGGCCGTAGGCTTCCCGGTAGTTGACCGTGATCCAGTAGGCGTACAGCTTGGCGACGCCGTAGGGGGAGCGGGGGTAAAAGGGCGTGCTCTCCTTCTGGGGGACCTCCTGCACCAGCCCGTACAGCTCCGAGGTCGAGGCCTGGTAAAAACGGGTGCTGTCGCCCAGCCCAAGCAGGCGGATGGCCTCCAGCAGGCGCAGGGTGCCCAGGGCATCCGCATTGGCCGTATATTCGGGGGTCTCGAAGCTGACCTTCACGTGGCTCTGGGCAGCCAGGTTGTAGATCTCGTCGGGACGGGTCTCCTGGATGATGCGGATGAGGTTCGTCGAATCGGTCATGTCCCCGTAATGGAGGATGAAGTTCGGGTGGTTGACATGGGGATCCTCATACAGGTGGTCTATGCGGTCCGTGTTGATCAGCGAGCTGCGCCGCTTGATGCCGTGGACAACGTAATCCTTCTGCAGGAGAAATTCGGCGAGGTAAGCGCCGTCCTGGCCGGTGATGCCTGTGATCAGGGCTGTTTTCATGGGTCTTTTTTAGGGCGAAAGCCCTGCAAAAGTAGAAAAAAGGGCGCAGAGCGCCTGCCGCTCGCCGGGCAGGCTGTGCCGGTGCGCAATGAACCAAAGATCAGCCCGGGGTGTAAAATAGAACAGCCGCGATAACGATGGAGCATTTTACGATCAGGGACCTGGAGAACCTCTCCGGCATCAAGGGGCATACGATCCGCATGTGGGAGCAGCGGTACGGATTCCTTCGCCCCCGCCGCACCGAGTCCAACATCCGGTATTATGACTGTGCGGAGCTCAAAAAGCTCCGCAACGTGGCCCTGCTGCTGCGCAACGGCTACCGCATTTCGCAAATCAACCGCATGAGCCCCGCGCAGATGCATGAACGGGTGCTGGCGCTGCGGGAAGCGCCGGCCTGCCACGAGCGCAGGATCACCGAGCTGATCGAGGCCATGGTCAAGGCTGATGCGCTGCGCTTCGAGGCGCTGCTGGACGAGGGCGTCTGCGCCCTGGGCATGGACAAGGCCATCCCCGGGCTCCTCTTGCCTTTTCTGGAGCAGGCCGCCCTGCTCTGGACCACCGACCGCATCAATGCCGCCCAGGAACAGCTGGTGACGGCCCTGATCCGCCAGAAGATCATCGCCGCCATAGACGCCCAGCCGGCGCCCACCAAGGGTAAGCGCTCTCCCGTGATGCTCTTTTTGCCCGAAGGAGAATACCATGAGCCCGAGCTGCTCTTCGTGCATTACCTGCTGCGCGCCCGGGGGCGCTGCAGCCTGTACCTCGGTCCCAATATCCCGCCGGCCCAGGCAGCGCTGCTTCTGGAGGCCCGCCGTCCCGCGGCGGTCTGCGTGCACCTGCATGCCGTCCGCGGCAATTTCAGCTTCCCCCGCTTTCTCCGGGATATGCATGACCATTTCTCAGGAATACCTGTCATTCTTACAGGCCCCATGACAGCCGGACTGCCTCCGGGGCTTCCCGCCGGCATCCGCGTTCTGCCTTCCGGCCCCGGCATGGGGGCCTGGGTACGCAGCCTGTAGGGCTTCCCGGCGTATAGGCGTGCCCCGGACCTAAATTTAACAAAACCTTACACGGCAGCCCTGGCAAAGCCGCATGGTTTTTGTTTAATTTCGTTAGAGCCAAAATTAAACAAGATGTCGGGGATCGAATTCAACAAACTGCTGGTGAGCAACTCGGATTTCCTGAAGCCGTTCGCCATCACACTGACCAGAGACAGTGAGGCAGCCAAGGACCTTTTTCAGGAGACCATGTTCCGGGCGCTGGCCAACCAGGACAAGTACAACGTGGGTACCAACATCCGCGCCTGGCTGTATACGATCATGCGGAACATTTTCATCAACAACTACCGCCGCAAAGCGAAGCAGAACACTATTTTTGACCATACCAGCAACGACTATCTCCTGGACTTCAACCAGGCCGGGATCACCAACAGCGCGGAATCCAGCCTCCGGGTCAAGGAGATCAACCAGTCGATCAGCAAGCTGCCGGACATCTTCAAGCGGCCCCTGCTGATGTATTTCGAAGGGTACAAATACTATGAGATCGCGGAGATGCTCCAGGAGCCCCTGGGAACCATCAAAAGCCGCATCCACTTCGCCCGCAAGATGCTGAAGTCCCAGATTGCCCGTTACTGAGCCACTGCCTTTTCGTCGGCCGCCAGGGCGCGGATGTCAGCCACCTCCAGCACCCGCTTCGCCGCGCCGCGGAGGGTGACGGCGATCATGGCCAGTCCCACGTCTTCCACCCGGCCCACGTACGCCGGGAAAATGGCCGACAGGATGGGGTAAATTCTCCCCAACCCGCGGAGCAGCCACGGCACCCGCCGCTGTCCCCGGTAAAAGGCCATGAATCCCGGCCGGAACATATAGGCGTGGGGGAAGAGTTTCATCAGGGTGTTCTCCGTTCGTCCCTTCACCCTGGCCCACATACGCCGTCCTTTTTCCGTGCCGTCGGTGCCCAGGCCGGATACATAGCAAAACACCATGTCCGGATCCGTGGCGGCCAGTGGTTGCGCTACCTGCAGCGCCAGGTCGTAGGTCAGCCTGGTGAAGGTGGCTTCGTCCCTGCCAATAGAGCTCACGCCGGCGCAGAAAAAGCAGGCGTCGTATCCCGGGGGCAGAGGCTGCTCCCGGCCCAGCTCGGCGAAGTTCCCCACCAGCAGTTCCGTCAACCGCGGATGGCTGACACCGCAGGGCCGCCGCCCCAGGACCAGCACGGAGGCTACCTGCGGATGGCGCAGGCAGGTCAGCAGCACGCCTTCCCCGACCATGCCGGTCGCCCCGGTCAGCATAACCTTGATGTGGCGTTCCATGTGTTTGGCCATGATGGTCGTCCCGGCGCAGCCAGGCGCCGGGACCGTGAATATAAGCCTTCCCGGGCGTTCACCGCCTCTTTCAGGGCGTTTTCTGCTCGTAGACGATGTACTGCGTTTCCGCCTTTATGATGCGCTTGAAAAAATCCTCGAAGCGCGTATAGTCCCCCGGCGCGATCTGCTTCCAGGGGATGGTCGTAAAATCCCGGGTCACCTCCAGGGCGTGGTCGCCCGCCCGCCGGTAGCGCAGCGTATAATGCATGTCCCCGAAACGGAGGTCCACATCTTCGGGCAGCTGGCTCACCCTGGCGTCCGCCGGGAGCTCTACGGCTACGGTGGTGGCGTAATGCTCCGTGTTCTCGTATTGCGCGTAGTCGATGGGGAAATGCCGGTCCTGCACGCTGAAGGGGTTCATGTTGGCCACCACGTCGATAAAGTTGAGCTTCAGCATGTAAAGGTCGTTGACATGGATGATCTCGTTGGGCACCTGGTAGGCCACCCGTACGCGCAGCGAGTCCTCCAGGCTGTCGACCCCATTCAGGTTCACCGAACCCAGATCCACGGATTTCTTGTATATCCCGTCCAGCCTTTCCCGCAGCTTGTCCCTGGTCTTGTCGGTCGGCTCGTTCTTGTACGTATAGCGGTATGAGGAGGTGAGGGCCCCCGTCAGCTGCAGGCGGGACTGCACGGCGATGTCCTCACCCTCGACGCGGATGTCCAGGTGGCGGATCACGGCGTCGGCCAGGGCCCGGGAACTGCGCAGGGGGGCCAGCACGGCGCTGTCGCCGGGGCCCTCTCCGTAGGGGATAAACAGGGACTGGGCCTGCCGCAGGTCCAGGGGCAGCGCGCCGAAGGGCAGGTCCGTATCCGTCAGTTCCACGTAGCGGCGGGCGGCGCCGCTGCCGTAGGCGGCGATGCAGTGGTTGAAGGCCATGGACGGCAGGGCCATGGCCTGCAGGCCGTTGTCCCGCGTGTTCACCAGCACCAGGTTGGCCTCCAGGCCGGCCTTGCGGGCCAGGGCGACGAACAGCGTAGCCATGTCCTTGCAGTCCCCCATCCCCGTGACCAGGGTCTTGGAGGCTTTCTGCGGCACATAGGCGCTCTGCCGGAAAGGCACCGAGCTGTAGGTGATGTGGCGGACGAGGTACCGGTATATGTCCCGCGCCTTGTCGTCGGCGCTCAGGCCGCCGGCGCCGCGGGGAAAGATCTCCGCGAAAGCCTGGTCCAGATCGAAGTTGTCCCCGCACTGCTGGCGGGTGATGTCGCTGTACCATCGCGAGATGGTGGCCCAGGAGGGTATGGTCGAGACGTGCAGCACCTGGCCGATGTCGGCGGACTGCGGGCTCAGGGGCTCGTCCTTGATGGCGGGCAGGCTGTCACGCACCCAGGTATACAGGGTGTACTGCTCATGGCGCGACACCGAAGGGGCCGGATGCCGGTCGTGAAGGAAACGGTAGTGCAGCGTCCGTCCGTCCGCCAGCAGCAGGTTGTAGCGGCAGGTCTGCGTGGGCACCGCGGCCGAAAAATAGAAGTTGTCCCAGAACTCCCTGCCCAGGCGCCCAATGCCGAAACTGCGCCGCTTGTAATGCCAGTATACGATGTCACCGGCCTCCAGGCGGGTGAAGACGACCTGGTTGCCATCCTGGTCGGCGGGCACCTTGCTGCCGTCCTTTTTTCGCACCTCGGCCTCGATGATCTGCAGCTCCTGGAAATTGCTGTTGTAGCCAATGCTCATCTCCTTGAATGCGTCGATGCCCTTGTCGTCGTTGATGTGCACGGCGGTGATCACCTCCTCCACGCTGGCCCCCTGGGGCAGGACCAGGTTGTTTTTCACGTCGAAGACGTAATAGTAATGGTGGACGCTGTCATAGGGCCTGCGCAGGTTGTCCGCGATGCGGCGCTCGGCGTCAAAGGCGGGGAAGTAATGCTCCAGCTCGGGCTGCCTGCCCAGTTCCCGGATCTTGTTCAGGTAGGGGGCCTGCGAGGGATCGCACTGCAGGGCCCGGGTATAAGCCTCCCGGGCGCGGGCGGTATCTTTGAGCTGCTCGTAGCAGATGGCGATGTCGCGGTAGGTCTCGCTGCGGTAAGGGGCGTTCCGCAGCAGTCGCCGCAGGACGGCTATGGCGGAATCCAGCTGCCCCGCCTTGAAATAATAGCCGGCGAGGTCGTTGTAGGCGTCCGTGACATAGGGGATGTCGGCCAGCAGCTTTTGTTTGACCCCCCGCCCTTTCTCGTTCTGTCCCTGCTCCAGGTATTCGTTGGACAGGGCCCGGATGAGGTTGTAGTTGAAGGCGCTGCTGTCGTAATGCTCCAGGGCATGCAGGGCCGCGGCGGGGTCATGGTCCACCTTCTTCCGGTAGCTGTAGTCGTACAGGGCGAAGTCGGCATACTGCGGGTACTGGGTGACGCCCTGGCGGATCAGCGTTTTCAGCTGGTCCAGGTTCCCGGTCTGGGCCACCAGCTTGATCTGGCTCTCCAGCAGCGGCGCGGTAAGGCCGGTGCGCCCGACGATGGAGTCCAGCACCGACAGGGCGGCCGTGTATTTCTTGTCCTGCTCGAGCTGCTGTTCCCGGTAGAGCTGGTTGTAGATGGAGGCCGGGTCCAGGCTCTTGATCTTTTCCATGGCCGCCTGCCAGGCGGTCCGGTTGCCTTCGGCGGACAGGCATTGCAGATAGGTGGCCAGCAGCAGGGTGTTGCGGGGATGGCGGGTCATCAGAGGCTCCAGCAGCGCCCGCGTCTCGTCGGTCTTCTGGTTGCGCAGGTAGGTCCTGGCCAGCAGCAGGTAGAGCACGGGGTTGTCGGGCTCGCCCTTGATCTTTTTCAGGAAATAGGTCTCGGCGAAGGGGGGCAGGGCCTCGGGGAGGGGTCCCTGGTCGCGGGTGTAGGCATGATAGGCCGGGTCCCCGCGGAGGCCGTCCACGGCATGGCCCTCCGCGTCGCCAAAGCGCAGGATGAAGTTGGGCATCTCCGTGTCGGCGTACCCGTTTTGCACCACAATGCGGTTGTATCCCGCATGAAGGTGGCAGGGCACCCTGTAGGTATCCATCTCGGTGACCCGCTCCCGGGGCTCGGCGAAGAGCAGGCGGTCGTTGACCCATACTTTGAGTGAGCCGGCTCCGCCCAGGCAGAGCAGCACTTCGCGGTCCGCAGGGCTGTGCACGAAGCTTTGCGCATACACCAGGCCCCCGGTCGCCGGGAAGCAAGGCTTGGGGAAGACCCAGCTGGCGTTCTGCATCACCGCGGGCACGAACCAGGTCACCGAGGTGTTGTTGAAGGCGGTGAACACGGCTCCGCTGTCCGGGTGGGCGATGACCCCGAAGTCCTTGTTGAAGCCGCTGCCCCCGATGTTGTCGAAGGGCCCGGTAAAAGCCCAGCGCCCGATCGCGTGCACGCGGTGTTCTTCTTCCAGGGCCTGTGCCGGGCGGTGGGAGGCCAGCTCGTGGTAGCTGGCAAAATAGGCGCCGGCCGCCTGCATGGAGCCCCGGAAGTGCTCCCGGACGAAGCGCAGGTGGGCCTGGTGAAGGGAGTCCATCTTGCCGTAAGCGCCCAGGCAGGCCTCGCTGAACCACAGGGCATACCAGTAGGGTTCGGGGTCTGCGATGCGCATCATCGGGTCTCCGTACTGCGTAACGATCTGCGTTTCGCGGCCCAGGTAGGTTTGCAGGAAGACCAGGCTTGTCAGGGCGTCGTTGCGGAAGCGGGGATCTTTCGCCGCCTGCAGCAGGTACTGTTCGGCCGCAGCATACTGGTTGCCGTCCAGGGCTTTCCAGGCCAGGTGATAGGGATCTTCCTTCGGATGGGTGCCGCCGGCCAGCCAGAGGCAGGCGGCCAGACAAAGTTTGATCATGGTCAAAAGGATGGGTTAAAGCTGATTACAGGTGTCTAAAGATACACCATGGAAGTCGTTACGGCAGCCGGGGGCAGGGCGAATGCCGGGTTTCAGGGGGCCTGTGCCGCGATCTTTTCAGGATGGGGGCTGCCGGAGGCCCGGCGGCGCCCTCCGGCGTCCGGTCTTTTCCAGCGGCCATGCCCGAAAGGAAAGCGGCGGGTGAAAGACATTTTTGTATTTTTATGCGGCCGCGGCGGCAGGAGCGGCGCAGATCCTTAACGTTTGAAATCCAAGAACATGAGCGACAATCAGCCATTGCATTACGAGACGCTGCAGGTGCACGCCGGATACAAGCCCGAGGCCAGTACCCATGCGGCGTCCGTCCCCATCTACCAGACGACCTCCTTCACTTTCGACAGTGCCGAGCATGCGGCGGACCTGTTTGCCCTGAAGCAGTTCGGGAACATCTATACCCGCATCATGAACCCCACCACCGACGTGCTGGAAAAGCGCATCGCCGCGCTGGAAGGCGGGGTCGCCGCGCTGGCGGTTTCCTCGGGTCAGTCCGCCCAGTTCATCGCCCTGCAGAACATCCTCATGCCGGGGGACAATTTCGTGTCCTCGTCCTACCTCTATGGCGGCAGTTACAACCAGTTCAAGGTCACCTTCAAGCGCCTGGGCTTCGAAGCCCGCTTCGCCGACCTGGACCGCCCCGAGAGCTTTGAGGAAAAGATTGACGAGCGGACGAAGGCGATCTATATGGAGACCATCGGCAACCCCGGCTTTGCCGTACCCGACTTCGAGAAGTTCGCCGCTATCGCCCGCAAGCACGACCTGCCCCTGATCGTGGACAACACCTTCGCGGCGGCCGGCTACCTCTGCCGCCCCATCGAGCTGGGCGCCAATGTGGTGGTGCAGGCGGCCACCAAATGGATCGGCGGCCACGGCAACAGCATCGGCGGCGTCATCGTCGACGCGGGCAACTACAACTGGGGCAACGGCAAGTTCCGCCAGTTCACCGAGCCCGACGAAGCCTACCACGGCATGAAGTTCTGGGATGTCTTCGGCACCGACGGCCCCTTCGGCAACATCGCGTTCATCATCCGGGCCCGCGTCTGCGGCCTGCGCACCTTCGGCACAGCCCTCTCGCCGCAGAACGCCTACCTGTTCCTCCAGGGCGTAGAGACCCTCTCCCTGCGGGTACAGCGCACCGTGGACAACACCCTGGCCCTGGCCCAGTGGCTGGAGAAGCATCCCCAGGTGGAATACGTCAATTATCCCGGCCTGGAGGGCAACAAATACCATGCGGTGGCCAAGAAGTACCTGAAGCATGGCTTCGGCGGCGTGATGTCGTTCAAGATCAAGGGCGGTCCCGCGGCGGCCGATGCGTTCATCGGCCACCTGCAGATGATCTACCACCTCGCCAATGTGGGAGATACCCGTACGCTGATCATCCATCCCGCCACCACCACCCACCAGCAGCTGAGCGAGGCCGAGCAGCGCTCCGCAGGCGTGGAGCCCGGCTTGCTGAGGGTGTCCCTGGGCATCGAGCACATCGACGACATCAAGGCGGACATGCAGCAGGCCTTCGACAAGGTCGCCGGCTGAGCGCCCGGAATGGATGCGCCGCTGCGGCCCAAATGGTACCTTAGCGGAAAATCCATTCCCCATGTACGAGACCCTGCTGTACGAGCGGTCCGGGGCGGTAGCCACCATCACGCTGAACCGCCCTGCGGCCTACAATGCCTGCAACGAAGCCATGACCAGGGAGCTGGGCCAGGCGCTGGCCGCGGTGGCTGCGGACGACACGGTCCGGGTGCTGGTGCTGACCGGCGCCGGCGACAAGGCCTTTTGCAGCGGCCAGGACCTCAAGGAGCCCCGCTCCTGGGAGGCACGCGCCTTCAGCGATGCGCTGCGGCGCCGCTACAACCCGCTGATCCTGGCGCTGCGCCGGCTGCAGAAGCCCGTGATCTGCCGCCTGAACGGGGTGGCCGCCGGAGCCGGCTGTTCCCTGGCCCTGGCCTGCGACGTCATCGTGGCCAGCGCCACGGCGACGCTGGCGGAGCTCTTCGTCCACATCGCCCTGGTCCCCGACTCCGGCTCCACGCATATCCTCGCACGCACCCTGGGCTACCACCGCGCCTTCCAGCTGGCGGCGCGCGGAGAGCGCCTCACGGCTGCCGAAGCGCAGCGCCTGGGCTTCGTCAGGACGGTGGTGCCTCCCGCAGGGCTGGATGCCGCCGTGCGCGAGGAAGCGGACTATTACGCCGCCGCACCGACGAAGGCCATAGGCCTGATCAAGACCATGCTGCAGAAAGCTGCGGAGCTGCCCCTGGAGGCCGCCCTGGAATACGAAGCCTACGCCCAGCAGATCGCCGGGGGCACGGCGGATCACCGCGAGGGGAAGGCCGCCTTCCTCGAGAAGCGCAAACCGGTTTTCCGGGGATGCTGAGGCGGACGCCGGAGGGCGTGCCGCTGCAAAAAGGCTAGAGCCCGCTGAGGGAGAGTCCTATGGAGAAGGCGTTGACCTGGGGCCCGGCGGTCTCCTTCAGCAGGGCCGTCAGGGTATAGCTGGAGAACACAGCCCAGTTGCCCCAGCCCACGCGCGCTGTGGCGGCAACCCGCCAGGGCGTGAAGTAGCCCTTGTCGCTCACCTTGTCCACCCGCTTGCCGCCGGCGACCCGTTTTCCTTTGGTATGGACGCTGAGCAGGGTCCCGAACTTCAGGCCCAGGGCGGCCTTGAAGCCGGTGTTGGCATTGTCGGCGAACTGCCGGTAACGCAGCTCGACAGGGATCTCCAGGAAAGCCGTGGCCAGCTTGTAGCGTTTGTAGACGCTGTCGTGGGGGAAAGCCAGGGTCTGGCTGGAGCCCCCTATATCCACCCGCTGGTCATCGAAAAAGATGTTGGAGCTGCTCAGCCCCAGTCCCGGCGCCACGCTGAGGTGGGATCCTTCCTTGAAAGGGAAATCGTACATGAAGGCCAGGTTGAAGCCGCGGGAGAGTCCGCCGATGTGCATGCTGTCCGGCGCGCCGATCCAGGTGTCGTAACCGAGTTGCACCATAAAAAAATCGCGGGAATGCATGATCGACGCCGCGGTGTTCTGGGCTTTCGCCCCCAGGGCCGTGGCCAGCATGATCAGGCTGGCAAGCGCTATTTTCTTCATATAAAGCTTTGGTTCAGGCAGTGAAGCGCCAAATGTACGCCATTCGCCAAAAATATCTCCGGCGCGGGCAGCCTTCGCCCAAAAATAAAACCCTTCCCGGCCGCGCTCATGCAGGGAAGAATCCCGGGAAAAAGAATAATTTGCTTCCCAAATCAGGGCGTCCGGAGCTCCCTTTCCGGCCGGATAAAGCAACAGCCTTTGAAAATCCATCGCAACATTGTATTCATCCTTTGCGGTGCCGTCATGGCGCTTAGCCTGTTCGTCTGGCTGGCATACAGCATCTACCGGGAGACGATCAGGGCCCGGGACCGGGTCAGCCATGCTTACGGGCTCATCGCCACGCTGAATGCCCTTCATTCCAGCATCGTGGGCGCGGAAACCCTCACCCACCATTACCTCCTCACCGGGCAGGAGGGATATATCGTCGAACAGGGCCGCGTAAAGAAGCGGCTGGACAGCCTGCTGACCCTGCTGCGGCAGATGACCGCCGGCGACCCCCTGCAGGGCCCGCGGGTCGACACCCTGGGCTACCTGGCCGGGGCGCAGCTGGCCACCGACGAGGTGCTGCAACGCCCGGACACCACCGGGCGGCGCCGTGCAGGTGCGCTCACCCACGATTCCATCAACCGTCGCATCGAGTCCGTATATGCGTCCCTGATCGATACCGAAAACCTGCGCTTCCGCCACCGCTCCAGCGAGAACAGGCGGATCATCCGCAACGCCTATTACGTCATCCTGCTGGGCAGCGTGCTCTTCCTCACCCTGCTGGCGCTCTCCCTGGCGCGGATACGCCGGATCCTCCAGCTGCAGCGCCAGGCCGCCTCCCTGGAGCGGGAGACGCGGGAGGCCCAGTACCGCACCCTG
Organism: uncultured Chitinophagaceae bacterium; assembly: GCA_966252445.1. Taxonomy (GTDB): domain Bacteria; phylum Bacteroidota; class Bacteroidia; order Chitinophagales; family Chitinophagaceae; genus CBINPH01. The sequence continues at coordinate 13,634 of CBINPH010000001.1, forward strand.
ATCGAGAACGCGCGCGTGGTGATGTTCAACACGGACCTGGAAGGGCATTTCCTGTTCATCTCCGACTGGGTGTTTCCCCTGACGGGGTTCCACAAGGAGGAGCTGGTCGGCCGCCATTTCTCCCTGCTGGTCGCGCCGGACGCGCTGGAAGAGGTGTCCGGCCACTACCGCATCCAGCTGGAACTCAACATGAAGGAGTCCGAGCTCGAGTTCCCCATCGTCATGAAAAACGGGGCCCGCCGCTGGGTGAGCCAGATGGGGGTGCTGGTCCACGACGCGGAGGGCCGGCCCACGGGCTTCCAGTGCATTGTCCGCGATATTGACGAGCAGAAGCGCATGCAGCTGGAGATGCAGTCCCTGGAGCGCCGTCGCCGCGAATACCAGCAGTTGCTGCAGGCCATCCTGGACAACTCCCCCTCGCTGATCTTCATGAAGGACCAGGACTGCAAATACCTCCTGGTCAACCGCAAATATGAAGAGATCTTCCAGCTGCAGGCCCGCGACATCATCGGCAAGGAGGACGGGGAGCTGGAGCCGGAGGAGCGGGCCAGGCGCTCCCGGGAGGAAGACGAGTGGGTGCTGAAGCACCGGGAAATGAAAAGGGTGGTCCATGTGCTGCACACGCCCGCCGGTCCCCGCAGCTACCTGGTCCTCAAATTCCCCATCGCCAACGAGCGCGGGGAGATCCGCGGCCTCTGCGGCATCGCCACCGATATCAGCGACCAGATCCACCGGGAGAAGGAGCTGGAGCGGGCCCGGGAAAAGGCCGAGATCGCCGAGAAATCCCAGGAGCAGTTCCTGGCCAGCGTGAGCCACGAGATGCGCACCCCGCTGAACGGCATCGTGGGCATGAGCCGCCTGCTGGCCGAGACCGCCCTGCAGCCCCGGCAGGCGGATTTCGTGCAGACGTTGCAGGAGTCGGCGGAAACGCTCCTGCTGCTGATCAACGACCTGCTGGACATCTCCCGCATCAAGGCCGGCCGGATGACCTTCGAGAAGCTCACCTTCGACGTGCGGGCCCTCTTTGCCCGCACCCTCAACGGCCTGCAGGTGCGGGCGCGGGAGAAGGGGCTGGCCCTGACCCAGGAGGTGGACCCCGCCGTGCCGCCTTTCCTGGAAGGGGATCCCCACCGCCTGAACCAGGTGCTGGTCAACCTGCTGGACAACGCCCTGAAGTTCACCGACAAAGGCGCGGTGCGGCTGCACGCCTTTTTGGAACGTCACGCCAGCCACAAGATCTGGTTGCGGATGGAGGTCAGCGACACGGGCATCGGCATCCCCCCGGAGCGGCAGGGGGAGCTGTTCAGGGAATTCGTGCAGCTGCAGCCCGACACGGCCCGCCGTTACGGCGGCAGCGGGCTGGGGCTGGCGCTGACGCGTTGGCTGGTGCAGGACCAGGGCGGGCAGATGAGCGTGCGCAGCAGCCCGGGCAAGGGCACCACCTTCATCGTCATCATTCCCTACGGCATCGGCAGCGCCGACGGCGTGGCGCATGCCTCCGTGGCCATGGACAAGGAGAAGCGCGCGACGGCCCTGCAGGGGCTCAGCATTCTGGTTGCCGAGGACAACCTCATCAACAGGAAGGTGGCCATGCATACCCTGGAGCAGGCCGGCGCCAGGGTCACCGTCGCTGCCGACGGGCAGGAAGCCGTCGCCCTGCTCCGGGAAGGGTTATCGCCGGACCTGGTGCTGATGGACCTCATGATGCCGGAGATGGATGGTTATGCCGCTACCCGGATCATCCGCGGGGAGCTGGGGCTGCGCCTGCCCATCATCGCCATGACGGCGGCCAACATTTCCACGGAAAGGGACAAGGCCCTGGCGGCGGGTATGGACGGCTATGTGGCCAAGCCATTCGTTCCCGGGGAACTGTTCATCCTGATCCGGAACTTGCTGTCCGGCGTGAAGGAGAACCCCGCGACGCCTGATGCGGCACCGCCGCCCCCGGCGGCGGAAGAAGACCGGGGGACGCCCTCCTACAGCCTGGCCCTCCTGGAGGAGCTGGAGGATGAAAGCCATACCCGGGAAATGCTGCAGATGTTCCTCAACACCACGCCGCGGCAGCTGCAGGGCCTGGAAGACGCCATCACCCGCGCCGACTGGGAGACCGTATACCAGGAGGCACACCGGCTCAAGGCCAGCCTGGGCCTGCTGCAGATGCAGGATGTGCTGGCTCCCGTGCGCCGTATTGAGCAAAGCGCCAAGGACGGCCAGCAGCGTTCCCTCATGGTCGCTTGGATGGCCGCAGCCCGGTCGGCATACGAGGCGGCGGAGGCCCAGCTCCGCGCCGAAGCCCGGCGCCGGGGCGCCTGAGTTCTCCCCCTACTTTTTGACGGAAAATTGGTAGATCGTCGTCGAACGATAGGTGGCTCCCGGCTCCAGCACCGTGCTGGGGAAGGAAGGCTGGTTGGGCGAGTCAGGGAAATGCTCGGTCTCCAGGGCCAGCGCGCCGTGTTTGGGATATACGTTTCCGTGTGATCCCGTCAGGGAGCCGTCCAGGAAATTGCCCGAATAGAACTGTACCCCGGGTTCGGTGGTGAACACTTCCATCACCCGGCCGTTGGCGGGGTCCTCGACCCGTATGGCAGGCTCGTCCAGGCTGCCCGCGGTGTTCAGCACCCAGCAATGGTCGAAGCCGCCGTTGGCGAGCAGCAGCTGGGGAAAGCTGTCGTTGATGTGGGCGCCGATGGCCGTGGGCTGGCGCAGGTCCATGGGGGTGCCGTCGACCGGCTGCAGCACGCCGGTGGGGATCAGCGTGGAATCGACGGGCACAAAGCGGTCGGCATGGATGGTGAGCACATGATCCAGCACCGTGCCTTTCCCGTCGTTGAGGTTGAAATAGGAGTGGTTGGTGAGGTTGAGCACGGTCTTCTTGTCCGTGGTGGCGTGGTAGTCTATGCGCAGCGCGCCCTGGTTATCCAGGGTATAGGTGACCTTGACCTGAAGGTTGCCGGGATAGCCTTCCTCCCCGTCGCGGCTCAGGTAGCTCAGCTCCAGGGCCTGCGTGCTGTCCCCTTCCACCGGGGTGACATTCCACAGCACCTTGTCGAAGCCTACCTTACCCCCGTGCAGGGAGTTGGGTCCGTTGTTGATGAACAGGTGATAGGTCGAGTCGTCCAGGGTAAAGGTGCCGCCCGCGATGCGGTTGCCGTAGCGCCCCACGATCGCCCCGAAATAGGGTGAGGAGCTCAGGTACTGGTCCAGGGAGTCAAAGCCCAGCACCACGTCGCCCATCTGCCCGTCTTTGTCCGGGACCATCAGGGACTGTATGATGCCGCCATAGTTGAGGACTTTCACCTGGATGCCCTGGCTGTTGGTGAGGGTGTACCGCATCACCGAGTCACCGTTCGGCAGGACGCCGAAAGGTTCCCGGGTGATGCCCGCTTTGTCGCCGCCGGTCGGCTGGCAGGAATACAGAGTGCCCATAACGATGGTTGCCATCAGGATGGCGGATAAATGCTTTTTGTTCATGGTTCAGGAATGTCAGGATAGCGTGTAAGCCGTAAATGTAGTAAAAAAAGCGTATCCGTGCATTCCCGCCCATAGGCGTATGCGTAGGCCGTCACCGCATCCCCGGTTCAGAGCAGTTCCCGGATGGCGGTCACCAGTTCTTCCTTGGTGACGGGTACCCCCATGATCTTGTGATAGCCTTTCGCATCCACGAGGAACGCATCGCGGATGATGCGGATCAGCTGCCCGTTGTTGATCTCGGGGATGAGCACCCGGTCAAAGCCGCGCAGCAGCTCGCCCAGGTTGCGGGGGAAAGGGCGCAGGTAGCGCAGGTGGGCATGGGCGACGGGCTGGCCCTCGGCCTGCAGCTGCTGCACGGCGCTTTTGATGGCGCCGTAGGTGGAGCCCCATCCCAGCACCAGCACCTTGCCGCCTTCCTCGCCGCTGTCCAGGGTCTGCAGGGGGATGTCCTCAGCCACCTTGTCGACCTTCTCCTGGCGGATCTTGACCATCAGCTGGTGGTTTTCCGGGTCGTAGCTGACATTGCCCGTGACGTTTTGTTTCTCCAGCCCGCCGATGCGGTGCTCCAGGCCCGCCGTGCCGGGCACGGCCCAGGGGCGCACCAGGCGCTCGTCGCGCTGGTAAGGCATAAAGGCCTCTTCGTCTTCCGTGGGCGAGGCCTTGAACCGGACGCTGATCGCCGGAAGGTCGGCGCTGCGCGGGAAGCGCCAGGGCTCGGCGCCGTTGGCGATATAGCCGTCGCTGAGGAAAATGACGGGGGTCATGTGCTGCAGCGCGATCCGCAGGGCCTCGAAGACGGCGGAAAAGCAGTCGGAAGGGGTGGAGGCGGCCACCACCGGCATGGGACATTCCCCGTTGCGGCCGTAATAGGCCTGCAGCAGGTCGGACTGCTCGGTTTTGGTGGGCAGCCCCGTGGAGGGCCCGCCCCGCTGGATGTCGATGATCAGCAGGGGCAGCTCCAGCATGACCGCCAGGCCCATGGCCTCGGCCTTCAGGGCCATGCCCGGGCCGGAAGTCGTCGTGATGCCGATATGCCCGCCATAGGAGGCGCCGATGGCCGCGGTGATCCCCGCGATCTCGTCCTCCGCCTGGAAGGTGCGTATGCCGAAGTTCTTGTGCTTGCTCAGCTCATGGAGGATGTCGGAGGCCGGCGTGATGGGATAGGTGCCGAGGAACAGGGGCAGGGCGGCTTTCTGGGACGCCGCGATCAGCCCGTAGGCCAGGGCGGTGTTGCCCGTGATGCTGCGGTAGGTGCCGGGCTCCATGCGGGCCTTGCCCACCCGGTAGCGGGTGCGGAAGGTCTCCGTGGTCTCCCCGAAATGATATCCCGCCTTCAGCACCTTCATGTTGCTTTCCATGACCTCCGGGGCCTTGGCGAACTTCTCCTTCAGGAAGGTCAACGTGTTGTCCATCTGGCGGTCATACATCCAGTACAGGAAGCCCAGGACGAACATGTTCTTGGCCCGGTCCTTTTCCTTGGTGCCCAGGGAGCTGTCCTGGAGCACCTCCCGCGTCATGCGGGTGACGTCCATTTTGTAGACGGTATAGTTGTCCAGGGTGCCGTTCTCCAGGGGGTTGTCCCCGTCCGGGTAGTTGGCCAGCCGGAGGTTTTTCACGTCGAAGCCGTCCGTGTTGGCGATCACGATGCCGCCTTTCTTCAGCGATTTCAGGTTGGTCTTGAGGGCGGCGGCGTTCATGGCCACCAGCACGTCGCAATGGTCTCCCGGGGTGAACACCCGGCGGCTGGAAAAATGCAGCTGGAAGCCGCTGACCCCGGGCAGGGTGCCTTGCGGCGCCCGGATCTCCGCCGGAAAATCCGGGAAGGTGGTCAGGTCGTTGCCTATCAGGGCCGTATTGTTGGTAAACTGGGTTCCGGTGAGTTGCATGCCGTCGCCGCTGTCGCCGGCAAATTTGATCACTACATCGTCAACCTCCTGCAGGATATGCTCGCTCATGGCGCTGGGGTGATTACCCCCGTGTTTTGTTGAGCCACAAAGTTAATCATTAAACCGCTCACCTGGGCCACCCCCCGGACGTCATATTTTCGTCATATCCGCGCTGCCCGCGAATTCCGCAATTTTCGGGTTGATGGCGCCGGCCTGCGGGCCTACCTTTGTCCGCATGAACCCGAAAGCCGCTGAAGGGGCCCTGGTGCCCCCGGATACCTTCCACCGCATCGCGGAGGCCATTGCTTACCTGCGGGCCCATTTCCAGGCCCAGCCTACCCTGGAGGAACTGGCCCGCCAGGCCCATCTCAGCCCCTATCATTTCCAGCGCCTGTTCAGCGACTGGGCCGGCGTGAGCCCCAAAAAATTCCTGCAGTACCTGAGCCTGGACCATGCCAAGCGCCTGCTGCAGGGGCAGGCCACCCTGGCTGACGCGGCCCTCGAGACGGGGCTCTCCGGCACCGGCCGCCTGCATGACCTGTTTGTCCGCATCGAGGCCATGACGCCGGGGGAATACAAGGCCGGCGGCCGTTCGCTGCACATCCGCTATGGTTTCGGAGACAGCCCCTTCGGGCGTCTGCTGCTGGCCTCCACGCCCCGCGGCATCTGCCATCTCTCTTTCGCCGACGACGAGGGGCAGGCCCTGGAGGCCCTCCGCGCCGCCTTTCCGCGGGCCGCCTGGCGCCGGGAAGACGACGGGCACCAGCAGGAGGCCCTGGCTTTTTTCCGCCAGGACTGGAGCCGCCTGTCCGAGATCCGGCTGCATCTGCGGGGCACCCCCTTCCAGCTCAAGGTGTGGGAGACCCTGCTGCGCATCCCCCCGGGCGGGCTGGACACCTATGGACGCCTGGCGCAGCGCCTGGGGACGCCCCGCGCCGCCAGGGCCGTGGGCAGCGCCGTGGGCGACAACCCCGTGGCTTTCCTCATCCCCTGCCACCGGGTGATCCGCGCCGACGGCAGCTTCGGCGAATACCGCTGGGGCAGCGCCCGCAAGGCCGCCATGATCGGCTGGGAGGCGGCCCGCCACCAGGGTTAAAAGATGAAGAAAGGTCCCTGCCGCTGGGCCTTTTTCTTTTCGCCCGCCTTCCGCAGGTTGTAGATCAGCTTCAACATGACATACCGCTGCAGGATAACGGTCTGCCGGTCCTCTATGTAGGTATCGGTGACCTCCCGCTGGACGCTGATGTTCTGGTCCAGCAGGTCGTAGACGGAGAGCTGCAGGGTGGCCCTCCTGTCGCGGAAGATGTCCAGGCCCAGGGAGGCGTTCCAGAGCAGGTATCCCTGCCGGTACCCGGGCGCCACGTCGCTGTTGTGCGTGTAGGTCAGGTCGCTGCTCCAGGTGAGGCGCCCCGGCCAGTAGAGGCTGCCGGAGATCCCGGCCTGGTATTGGGTGCTGCGCCGGGTGTCCAGCGCCTCGATATTGTAGCGGTTGATCCGGTAGTTGAGCAGGTAGAAGGGCGTCAGTTCGAAGAGCTCACCGTAGCCGTAGGTCAGCGAGGGACGCAGGAACAGGGAGGTGCTCCTGCTGGTATAGGGCACCCCGTTCACGAAGGCATGGTTGTCGGAGAAATTGGCGAAGCTGCCCAGCCCCAGCTGCCAGTGCTGGCTGGCCGTGCTTCGCGTCTTGCTGAGATTCAGGGAGAGCCGCAGCCCGTCATTGCCGTCCACGTTGGTGTAGGTGGTGCGCTGGCGGAGCTCTTCGTCGTAGCTGGTGACGCTGGCGATGTCGTCCTTGGTGGCGTAGTATTCCACCCTGGCCGAAAGGTTGTTCCCCGATTTGAAGTCGAACCGCTGGTAGCTCAGCTCCGCGGAGCGGTAGACCGAAGGTTTGAGGGCGGGGTTGCCCACCACAACGTACAGGGGATTTGTGTTGTCAGCCACGGGGAGCAACTGGCTGATGTCGGGCTGCTGCACCGTCGAGCGGTACCCGAGGCGGAGGTAAGCTTTCCCCGGCAGCTCCCTGGACAGCGAGAAGTTCGGGGAAATGAAAAAGCGGTCCTTGTCGTAATGGATATCGTGGGTGTAGGAATAATGGTGCAGCCCGACGACATTGAAGTCCGCCGAGGCGTTCATGCGCCAGCGCCCGGAATCGGCCTCCATGTCCAGGCCCAGCTGGGGTGCCTGGGTGAGGGTGCTGCTCCGGAAGCGGTTGGAGTAGGCCGAGTCCGGCGTGCTGTATTTCCCGCTGGCGGCGCTGTAGGCGAAGGTCTGTTTGTCCGTCAGTCCCTCCTGCCAGTCGAGCTGGTATTCGGCCATCAGGCGCAGGTTCGCCGAGAGGGGATGGCTGTAGCGCAGGCTGGCCCGGTAGGCGTTGCTGGTGGCGCTGTTGTCGATGTACTGGTTGACCGAGTCGTCCGTGCCCGTGCCCCCGTAGAACAGGTTGAGGTAGCGGTTGTAGTCGTCGCCCTGCAGCCAGCGGTTATCGGCCGAGAGGTTGAGGTTGAGGAACTGCCCTTTCTTCGCGAACTTGCGGTAGGCGCTGAGGGCGTTGCGCAGGCGCCGCGATTCCTGATCAGAAGCGTAGAGGCTGCTGCTCTCGTTGATCTTGTCCCCGCCGGCGCTGGTGGATACCGAGCGGATGCGGTCCGTACCCCTGGCCTCGGTCAGCTCGGCATAGGGCTCGTAATAGACCCGCCACAGGGAATCTTTGAAGTTCAGGGTGCCGCTCAGTCGGTGGCTGAGGTCGGTCTTTTCGCTGTAGCGCTCGCTGTTGTTGTAGAAGACCGAATCGGGCAGGATGTTTTGCCGGCTGCTTTTTGACTGGTTCTCCAGGTTCGTTTGGCCGTAGAAATAGCTCCCGTTCACGCCAAAGTGGCTGCCCAGGTCATCGCTGTAGCTGAGGCCCGCCGAACGGCTGCGGCGCAGGCCTTCTCCGCCGCCGCCGAACTGCATGCCGTTGATGCCGAAGCTGCCGCTGTTCTTGTTGATCGAGATCATGCGCAATCCGCCGCCGCCGCCGCCGATCATGTTGACGGCTTCCCCGACGGTAAAGCCGATCTCGTTGATGTTGTTGGCCGCGCCCAGCAGGCTGATGCGGCGCTTCTCTCGGAAGTAGTTCAGCAGGGCGCTGGCGTCGTACCGTTTATCCGTGCCGTAGCCTGCATATGCCCTGCCGAAGACGCCGCGGTCCTTGCCCTTCTGCAGGGTGACGTTGATGGTCTTGGTATCCCCCGAGGCGGGCAGCCCGCTGAGCTCTTCCTCCCGCGTCTTGGTATCGGTGACCTGCACCTTGTCGATGATCGCCGCCGGCAGGTTCTGCATGGCTATTTTGGGGTCGTTGCCGAAAAAGTCCTTGCCATCGACCATGATCCTGTCGACGGATTTTCCCCCCACGGTGATCTTGCCGTTGGCATCCACCAGCACGCCCGGCAGCTTCTTCAGCAACTCGGCCAGGGCGGAGTTGGGCCGGGTCTTGAAAGAGCCTGCGTTGAATTCTATGGTGTCCCCCCGGATGGCAATGGGCGGCCGCTCCCCGGTAATGGTGACTTCTCCCAGCGTGTTCGCCGCGGGGGCCAGCAGGATGGCGCCCAGGTCCAGGGTGTCTGCGCCCGCCCGGATGCTGCGCCCGTAGGGGCTGTACCCCGTATAGTAGACCATGAAGCTGAGCTTCCGCCCGGCGGGTACGGCCCGCAGCAGGAAGCCGCCCTGCTCGTCCGTGAGGGCATAGCTGACCAGGCTGCTGTCTTCAGGGTCCCGGATGTACACCGTGGCCAGGGCCAGGGGTTTTTTATCGGCCGAATCCAGCACCCGGCCCCGGAGCAGGGCCCCCTCTTCGGTCTCCGCGCCCGGGGGGCGTTCCATGCGGATGCGGAGCCCGCCGTCCGGCTGCGGAGGGGGGGGAGGCGGCCCGATCTGGGCGGAGACGGAAGAGGCGGTCAGCAACAAGGCGGCCAGGCAGGTACGGGTCTTCATGGGTGTGCGTTTGATGCAAACCTACGGAAATTTCGTAATAAAACGAAAATTTAGGAATTTGATGCTCAGGGGCGCAGCAAGTAAAGGGTCTTGCCCGGAAGGTCGATATAGAGGCGGAAGCGGGACCAGACCCCGGCGCCGATGGCGCCGGCGATCTGCCGGTCGGGGGCGCTGTCGTCCACCTGCGGGGCATAGAGGGCCTCGACCGCGTCCAGGCGCTCTTTCCCCAGCCAGAAGGCCGGTACCCGGCAGGCGGTATAGGTCACCGGCAGGAGCAGGTCGGGCCGCGTGACCTGGCCGCTGCGGGGCAGGGCCTCCGCCAGCCGGTGGGCGCGGAGGTAGCCGTCGTTGATGAGCAGGCCGAAGCGCCCGCCGCTGATGACATGCCATTCCCCCTGCAGGCTGTCGCCGCGCGCGCTCAGCAGGGTGGCCTGCACCAGGGGCGTCTTGTAGTTGAGGGACAGGGCCAGGCGCTGCCCCCCGGGCGGGTAACGGACATGACCTGGGCGGTAGAGGATCATTTTTTTACCCGCATAGTCCAGCTCCACCACGTAGCGCCGCAGCAGCTCGTAGCCGATGATGCCGTCCACCCTCAGGCCATCCACCCCGGCGCCGCCCAGGTCCTGGAGGTAGAAGGAGGGATAGGGGAGACTGGTGCCGCCCAGCTCCAGGCTCCGCGCCGAAGCCCGCGGCACCATCGTCATCTCGTTGCGCCAGCCGCTGATGCCGGCTTCGCCGCTGCTGTCCAGGCCCAGTCGCCGCCGGGCGGCCATCGAGAGCACATTGACCTCGCAGCCGCTGTCGAACAGGAAATGCAGGGTGTCGCGGCCATGGTCAATGGTGACCGGGATCAGCAGCTGCCCCTGCGCTTCCCGCAGGTCCAGGGAGGCCGCCGGCGCCTGCGCATGCAGGGGCCCTGCAGCCAGGACGCAGCAAAAGACGGCGAGCGGGATTGGCCAGGTCATAGGCTTTAAACGCTATAAAATGCTTTTGATGGACAGTTTCATATCGAGCAGGGCGCCTTCCCGCATGACGATGACCTGCACGCGGCTGCCGACGCTTTTCAGCAGTTCCCGGTATACCTGTATATCGTTGCTGAAGTTGCTGCCCACCGACACGATAATGTCGCCCGGCTTGAAACCGGCCCGCTCCGCCGGGGAGCCCGCCATGACGTCCGTCACGGTGACGTGGCCGTCGATGAAATACATCACCAGCCCGGTGTAGGAATAGTCGAAGCGGTCGGTAAAATGCGTATTGGGTATGATGTAGATCTGCTTGTCCGGGTAATTGAGCGTCACGTTGAAGCGCCGCAGCAGGTCGTTGCCGACCAGGCCGCCCAGGTACGGGTAGTAGGTGACGTTGGACAGGTCATCGAACAGGTAGGTGGGCACGTTGCGGAAGCGGTAGCTGCCTACCTGCAGCTCCTGGACGGCGGTGAGCGTCATCACCGTCTTGCCCAGCAGCCCCTGGGCCTCCGTCTGGATGAACTTGTGCCGCCGCTGCCTCGGTTCGCAGAACAGGCAGCTGTCCTGCACGAAACGGTTGGACAGCATGAGGCAGAGCCCGGCCCCTATGTCGAAATAGTACCGGGTTTGGTAGCGCGACTGGTTTTTCAGCGGGGCGGGAATCGTGGGGATGTAATGCAGGGCCGGGTTGAGCAGCTCGCCGCCCCGTTCGTAGACGTAACGGCCCGGCGAATACACGAACAGCTTCATGGAATCGTAGTCGATCCGCACGATATAACGGGCCAGGAAGCTGTACCCGATGATGCCGTCGATCCATACGCCGTATACCGAGCTGATGAACTGGTAGTCGTTGATGTGAAAGTCCAGGCTGTCGGTCTGCAGGCCCGGCAGCTTCAGGGTGTTGCCCCTGGCAAAGCTGAGCGGCCTGGTGCCGCCGATGCCGTTGATGACCTTGTCGGAGGGCGTCACGGCCAGGCCCATCCGCGCACAGGTCGTGGAGTCCAGGGAAATGCCCCCGCTGCCCGTGTCCAGGATGAAATGCAGGCTGTCCGGGAAATCGTTCACCCGCCCCCTGATGACCAGCACGCCGCCGGTGTATTGCTGGAAGGGGATGGTGGCCAGGAGCCGGGCGGGAGGCGCTCCGGGGGAGGCGACCAGGTCCTGCTGGCGTCCGCCGCGGGTAAGGGCGCAGCTGCAGCAACAGGCCAGCAGGAGGATATGTAGCGTCAGGTTGCGCAAGGCGGCGGCTTGGATGATTGCGTTTCCGGCAGGCCCAATTTACGATAATTTGGGCGGCCGGCCGTTGGCCCAAAAGCCTTACATTTGCCGCACGCAACGAAGGGACCGCAATACCAAGAACAGATGAACCTCAAGGATCTTTACGGGAAAGCGCTGGACTTCGCCTTCCTCAGCCCCGAGGAGGGCTTGTATCTCTTCCGCGAGGCACCGCTGGCTGAGCTGATGGACATCGCCAACGAGCTCCGCAAAATCCAGGTGCCCCATGGCAAGGTCACCTGGCAGATCGACCGCAATGTCAACACGACGAACGTCTGCGTGGCCAACTGCAAATTCTGCAACTTCTACCGGATCCCCGGGCATCCCGAGGCCTACATCACCGGCATAGCGGAATACAAGAGGAAGATAGAAGAGACCATCCGCTACGGCGGAGACCAGCTGCTGCTGCAGGGCGGTCACCATCCCGGCCTGGGGCTGCAGTTCTATGTCGATACGTTCCGGGCCATCAAGGCCCTTTTCCCGGATATCCGCCTGCATGCCCTGGGGCCGCCCGAGGTCGCGCACATCACCCAGCTGGAAGGCAGCACCCACGAGGCGGTGCTGAAGGCCCTGCGCGAGGCGGGGCTGGACAGCCTGCCCGGGGCGGGCGCCGAGATCCTCAACGACCGGGTGCGGCGCCTGGTGTCCAAAGGCAAATGCGGGGCCGGGGAGTGGCTGGAGGTGATGCGCACCGCGCACCGCCTGGGCATCCCCAGCTCAGCGACGATGATGTTCGGCCATGTGGAGACGGAACTGGAGCGCTTTGAGCACCTGGCCTCCATCCGCGCCGTCCAGGCCGAAAAGCCCGAGGGCGCGGCCGGATTCACGGCCTTCATCCCCTGGACCTTCCAGGACGTGGATACCCTGCTGACCCGCATCCGCGGAGTGCATAACCTGGTCACCGACGAGGAATATATCCGCATGATCGCCATGAGCCGCATCATGCTGCCCAACGTGACCAACATCCAGGCGTCCTGGCTGACGGTGGGCAAGCAGGTGGCCCAGCTCTGCCTCCATGCCGGCGCCAACGATTTCGGGTCCATCATGATCGAGGAGAACGTGGTCAGTGCCGCCGGAGCCCCCCACCGCTTTACCTATGCCACCATCCAGGACGCCATCCGGGAGGCCGGCTTCGAACCGCAGCTGCGCAACCAGCTGTATGAATTTCGGGAAATCCCGGAAAATATTGAAGAACAGGTAATCAACTATTGAAAATTTTAAAATTTGATTAGCCCGAATTTAGGGACTTTTGCAAGCCCATGCCTGCGGGACCGCAGCCCGGCCTGCCGGGCATGGTCATCACCCAACAACATACTTATGGAACAAAAATGGAGAATCGGGACGGTTATCATGTTGCTGTGCGTGCTCCTCGGCCTGCGCGCCGGAGCCCAGGACCAGGGTGCCGCCACGGATTATGATGCCCATGACCTCTGGGCCCCCCTGTTCTACCCCCACAACGGGAACCTCTACCGCAGCGCCGGCGGGCAGCCGGGACCGGAATACTGGCAGAACAGCGCCGACTACCGCATCCGCTGCACGCTCGACACGGCGGCCAAGCGCCTGAGCGGTACCGTGGAGATCCGCTACCACAACAACAGCCCCGACGACCTGCCTTTCCTCTGGCTGCAGATGGACCAGAACATCTACCGCGAAGACTCCCGCGCCGAGGCCACTTCCCCGGTGAGCGGCGGGCGCTTTGCCAACAAGACGTACACCCAGGGCTATGAGCTGCGTTCGGTGACCGTGGACCAGGGGGGCAAAAGCGTGAAGGCGGACTACAGCGTCAGCGACACCCGCATGCAGATCCGTCTTCCCGAGCCGGTGAAGGCCCGCAAGGGAGAGATCAAAATCACCATCGACTATGCCTTCGACATTCCCCAGTACGGCACCGACCGCATGGGCCGGACCGCCACCAAGAATGGCTGGATCTATGAAATCGCCCAGTGGTATCCCCGCATGGCCGTGTATGACGATGTGGAAGGCTGGAACAATCTGCCTTACCTGGGTGCGGGAGAGTTCTACCTGGACTATGGCGACGTGGACTACAGCGTGACCCTGCCTGCCGACATGATCGTGGTGGGCTCCGGGGAGCTGACCAACCCCAACGATGTGCTGACGGCCACCGAGCGCAGCCGCCTGGCCAGGGCCAGGACCTCCGACTCCACGGTCTTTATCCGCACGGCGGAAGAAGTCGCCAACGCCGCCGCCCGCGGCAGCGGCACCAAGACCTGGCGCTTTGTCTGCAAGCAGACCCGCGATGTGGCCTGGTCGGCCTCCAGGGCCTTCGTCTGGGATGCCGCCCGCATCAACCTCCCCGGCGGGAAGACCGCGCTCGCCCAGTCGGTCTATCCGGTGGAGAGCGTGGGCGACCAGGCATGGACCCGCTCCACGGAGTTCGTCAAGGCCTGCATAGAGCATTATTCCGAGAAATGGTACCCCTTCACCTATCCCACCGCCACCAACGTGGCCGGGGAGGTGCATGGCATGGAATACCCCGGCATCGTGTTCTGCAGCTACCAGAGCACGGGCGAGAGCCTCTGGGGCGTGACCATCCACGAGTTCGGCCACAACTGGTTCCCCATGATCGTGGGTTCCAACGAGCGGAAGTACCCCTGGATGGATGAAGGCTTCAACACGTTCATCAACGACGAATGCACCGAAGGGTTCAACAACGGGGAGTTTGCCCAGCCGGTCAACCGGCACAACGACGCGGTGATGCTCTTCCGGGACGGGGCCGACGCCATCATGACCATCCCCGACGTAACCCGGCCCTATAACCTGGGCGCGGCGGCATATTCCAAGCCCGCCATGGGGCTGGCCCTGCTGCGCGACGTGATCCTCGGCAAGGACCGCTTCGACCTGGCCTTCCGCACCTATGCGCACCGCTGGGCCTTCAAGCATCCCACCCCCTGGGATTTCTTCCACACCATAGAAAATGTAGCCGGCGAAGACCTGGCCTGGTTCTGGAGAGCGTGGTTTTTTGAGAACTACCGCCTGGACCAGGGCATCAAGGGCGTAAAATACGTGGACGGCCAGGCCGCCAAGGGCGCCCTGATCACCGTGGAAAACCTGGACCGCATGGCCCTGCCGGTGATCGTGGAAGTCAAGGAAGCCAACGGCAAGGACAGCACCTTCACCCTGCCCGTGGAGATCTGGCAGCGCGGCCCGGAATGGACCTTCCGTTATCCCTCGACCTCCCCGCTGCGCTCCGTCGTCCTGGATCCCGGCAACCTGCTGCCTGACATCAACGCCGCCAACAACAGCTGGCAGGAGGTGGAAAAGAAGCCGGTACCCGCCGGCGTGACCGCCACGCAGGTGGTGGAGAAATACCTCGCCGCCATCGGCGGCGCCGACCAGGTGAAGTCGGTCAAGGACATGAGCCTGAAGATGTCGGGCCATGTGCAGGGTCAGCAGGTGATTTTCCTGCGCAACTACAAGCTGCCTGACAAATTTGAACAGGAGGTGCAGGTACAAAACCAGACGGTGAACAAGATCCTGCTGAACGGGGAGCAGGCGACCATGCAGCAAATGGGCCAGGACGTGCCCGTCGACGAGGACACCCGCCAGTCCCTCAAGGAAGAGATGCTGCTGTTCCCCGAAGTCCATTTCGGGGAGGCGGGATACCAGCTGGCCCTGGACAGCATCGTGACCGTCGACGGGAAGGACGCCTACGTGATGAAGGTGACCGACCCCCGGGGCAATGCCTCTACGGAATATTTCGACGTCAGCTCCGGCCTGAAGGTGAAAGAGATCGCCGAAAGGCCCGGTCCGCGGGGACCGATGAAGCACACCACGACCTATGGTGATTACCAGGCCGTGGGCGGCATCCGCTTCCCGCACACCATTACCTCCAACAACGAGAACGGCTCGGCCATCGAGCTAAAGGTCAGCGAGATGAAGGTCAACAGCGGACTGAGCGATGAGCTGTTCCGCTGAGCAGACACGACGCCTCACGCGCTTCCTGCCCTGGTGGCTGGCTGCCCTGGCCTGGGGGCTGCCCCTGCAGCTGTCCGCCCAGGCCTACAGCCCCCGGCAGGCCTTCGCACCCCTTTTCTACCCCGATAACGGCCAGGCTTTCCGCTCCGCCGCGGGGACGCCGGGTCCGGCCTACTGGCAAAACCGGGCGGACTATGCCCTGGACCTGCGCTTCGACACGGCGGCGAAGCGGCTCAGCGGCACGGTGCGCATCACCTACACCAATTACAGCCCCGATACCCTGAAGGTCCTCTGGCTGCAGCTGGTGCCGAACCTGGACCGCCGCGGCTCGCGGGCGTCGGCGGTGAACCCCGGCATCGGCGCCGGGGACTCCGGCATGTCCATTGCCGCTGTGCAGCTGCGCCAGCGGGGGCGCCTGCGCGATGCCGCCTACCGGATAGCGGACACCCGCATGCAAATAACCCTGCCGGAGGAGCTCGCCCCCCGCGGCGGCCGCCTGGAGCTGAGCATACGCTACGCCTATACCCTTCCCCCCTCCGGCGGCGGCGGCCGTTCGGGCTACCTTGATACCCGGGGCGGGCGCATCTACGAGGTCTCCTATGCGTATCCCCGCCTCTGTGTGTACGACGATCTGCGGGGATGGAATACCCTGCCTTTCCTCGGCGGCGGGGAGTTTTACCTGGACTACGGCGACATCGACTACCGCATCACGCTGCCCGCCGGCATGATCGTCGCAGGCTCCGGGGAGCTGCAGAACCCCGGCGATGTGCTGACGCCGCTGGAGCAGCGCCGCCTGGCGGCGGCCCGTGCCTCGGACAGCACCCTGCTGATCCGCGACCCCGCCGCCGGTGAAGCCGCCACCCGCGCGGCGCCCGGCGGATGGCTGACCTGGCATTTCCGGATGGAGCACACCCGGGACGTGGCCTGGGTGGCTTCTGCAGCCTACGTGTGGGACGCCGCCGGCGTAGCGCTGCCGGGCGGGCGGCGCTGCCTGGCCATGTCGGTATACCCGGCAGAAAGCCGGGGCGACAGCGCCTGGGGCCGGGCTACCGAGTACCTGTCCGCCACCCTGCGCATGTTTTCCCGGCACTGGTTCGTATATCCGTACCCGGTAGCGGTCAACGCCGCGGGCCCGGTTGGGGGCATGGAGTACCCCGGCATCGTCTTCGACCACTGGAGGGCCCGGGGAAAGAGCCTGTTCATGCTGACGGCCCATGAGTTCGGCCACAACTGGTTCCCCATGATCGTGGGCAGCGACGAGCGCCGCTTCCCCTGGATGGACGAGGGTTTTAATACCTTCATCGATATCCGGGCCCACGAGGAGTTTCATGGCGGCGAGTATGCGCCCAAAAGGGACGGGGAATATGCCCCGGGCGGCGGCAACCCCGCCGACGAGATGGCCGCGCTGATGAAAAGGCCCGGTCTCCCTCCCCTGATGACCACCGCCGATGCGATGGCCGACGCCGACGTACACCCCCTGGCCTATTTCAAGGCAGCCTTCGGCCTGGTGCTGCTGCGCGAGGTCATCCTGGGCCCCGCGCGCTTTGATACGGCGTTCCGGCAGTACATTCAGGCCTGGGCGTTCCGCCACCCCTCGCCCCGGGATTTCTTCCGGGCCATGGACAACGGCGCCGGGGAAGATCTCTCCTGGTTCTGGAGGGGCTGGTTCTTCCAGAACTGGACCCTGGACCAGGCGGTGACGGCCGTGCGGTATGCCGGCGGGAACCCCGCCGGGGGAGCGCTGGTGAGCATCCGCAACCTGGGCGCCCTGCCCATGCCCGTGCTGGTGAAGATCACCGAAGAGGGCGGAAACGAGCAGCGCCTCCGCCTTCCCGTGGAGATATGGCAGCGGGGCGACCGCTGGACCTTCCGCGTGAACAGCCACCGCCGCATCCTCCGCGTGGAGCTGGACCCGGAGCGGCAGCTGCCGGACACGGACCGCAGCAACAACGTGTGGACAGCCGGGGATGGCCAATAAAGAAGGGGCCGTGCCCTGTTTCGCGTTATCTTTGTTCCCATGTTGAAAACCACGCTACTCCGCGCGACGCAAGAGGCCGGCGCCGTTCTGCAGGCTTATTTCGAGAAAACCTACGCCATCCGCAGCAAGCTCACCATCAATGACCTGGTCACCGAGGTGGACCAGCGTTCCGAGGACCTGATCATCGGCATCATCCGGGAGGCTTTCCCGGATCATGATATCCTCAGCGAGGAATCCGGCGCCCTGCGCCAGGATTCGGCCTATCGCTGGATCATCGACCCCATAGACGGCACGGTCAACTATGCCCACGGCCTCCCCATCTGCTGTGTGTCTATCGGCGTGGAGCACGAAGGCACCATGGTCATGGGTGCGGTGTACAATCCCTTTCTCCACGAGTTCTTCTTCGCGGAGAAAGGCCTGGGGGCGACCCTCAACGACCGGCCTATCCGGGTCAGTGAAAACGGCCACCTGGACAGCGCTTTCCTGGTGACCGGCTTTCCTTACCAGTGGGAGGACATGCCCCGCGATCCCCTGCAGGTTTTTGACCGGTTCATCAAACAGGGGCTGCCCGTGCGCCGCCTGGGCTCGGCGGCGATAGACCTGTGCTGGGTGGCCTGCGGCCGCTTCGACGGGTTCTGGGAACACAGCCTCAACGCCTGGGACGCCGCGGCGGGCTACCTCATCGTGGAAGAAGCCGGCGGCCGGGTGACCGATTTCGGGGGAGCGCCCTATTCTCCGTACCAGAAACGCCTGCTGGCCAGCAACGGCCTGATCCACGAGCCTCTCCTGGAAGCGATCCGGCAGGCCGGCAGCTGAGCGCTTCAACCTTAAGCAAGCACCATGGACAACACAAGAACAGAGATCAGCACGCTGGGCGAATTCGGCCTGATCGAATACCTCACCCGCCATATCGAACTCCAGAACGCCAGCACCCTGGTCGGCGTGGGGGACGATGCGGCCGTAATCGACCATTTCGGGCGCCAGACCCTGGTCAGCACGGACCTGCTCGTGGAAGGCGTGCATTTTGACCTGGGCTATACCCCCCTCAAGCACCTCGGCTACAAGTCGGTGGTGGTCAACCTCTCCGATATCTATGCGATGAACGGGGAGCCTACCCAGTTCCTGCTCTCCCTGGCCATATCCAGCCGTTTCTCGGTGGAGGCCCTGAGCGAGTACTACGAGGGAGTTTACCTGGCCTGCACCAGGTATGGCGTGGACCTGGTCGGCGGGGACACCACCAGCTCCACCCGCGGCCTGATCATCAGCGGCACCGCCATCGGCGAGGCGGCGCCCGACAGCTATGTCCGCCGCAGCACCGCCGCCAAGGGCGATCTGCTCTGTGTCAGCGGGGACCTGGGCGCCGCCTACCTGGGCCTGCAGCTGCTGGAACGGGAAAAGAAGATATATCTGGAGTCCCCCGGGGTGCAGCCCGACCTGGAGAACAAGACCTACATACTCCAGCGCCTGCTGCGGCCCGAGGCCCGCAGGGACATCATCGCTTTCTTCGGGGAACAGGGCCTGGTGCCCAGCGCGATGATGGACGTGAGCGACGGGCTCAGCTCCGAGATCCTGCATATCTGCAAGCAGAGCGCCCTGGGCTGTGTGCTGTACGAAGAGAAGATACCCATACACGACGAGGCGCGGGAGATGGCCCTGCGCTTCGGCCTGGACCCCACCACCTGCGCCCTGCATGGGGGCGAGGACTATGAGCTGCTGTTCACCATCCGCCAGGAGGATTATGAGAAGGTCTCCGCCTCCGCGGCGATCAGCGTGATCGGCTACATGACCGGCCCCGAAGAGGGGGCCCACCTGATCTCCAAAGGGGGACGTAAGCATCCCCTCAGCGCCCAGGGCTGGACAGCCTTTGGCCAAAGCGACGCCTGAGGCCCGCTCAGGGCAGGTCTTCCGCTGCGGGCAGCCGCTGCACCAGGAACATATAAGCCTGCTGCGAATGATGTTCCCAGATCTTGTCCGGGTTCGGGGGGAAATGGGCGTAGTAGGCGCTGTCTGCGTAGAGCACGACGCTGCGGCCCGTGCGGACATAGTGGCTGGTATGGGCAAAGGGCGGGGCCTCAAAATACGGCCATGACCTGCGCAGGCGTCGACGGAATTTTTTCCCCAGAAACTTTTCATAGCGGCGCTGGGCCCGCAGGGGCGGACGGCGCAGCTGACCATAGATATGCCCCATCACCCATCCGGTGGGAAAGCCCTGTTTGCGGATGATGGACCCCGCGTCCCGGAAGGGGTTGACCTCGCTCATGTCGTTCACGGTCTGGATGGAGAAAGGCACCTCGGGCACCCAGTCGGCGGTGCTGACCACGTTGTAGGCCCAGTCCCCGGTGAGGTGCTCGTAGCTGTAGGCAAAGGGCAGGTTGCCGGGCTTGGGGGCTGCGCTGCTGCAGGTTTTCAGGCGGATGTCGCCCGGCAGGGCCCCGCTGGCGATGAGGCTGCGGAGGTAAGCCGTCAGCAGGTAGGTGATGGCGCCGCCCTGGCTGTGCCCCGCGATGATAAATTCCCGTATGCCCTGCCGGTAGCAGGAGTCCAGGCGGGGCAGGATGTCCCGCGACAGGTAGGCGGTGGAGATCAGGTACCCGGTGTGCACGGCGGCGGCTGGGTCGTCGGACAGGGCGTAGGGAAAGCGGAAGTCCTTGTCCAGGCGCAGGGTGCCCCTGGCGGGGAGCATGGCGGCATAGAAGTTGGCCATGAAGCTGGTCTGCGTCGGTATGGTACCCCGGATGCTGATGACGGCCACCGAATCTGCCGATATCCAGAGCTGCCACAGGTTGTCCATGCCGATTTCCGGGGACTGGTATACCATGCGGAAGCGCTGCGGCGCCGGGAAGCTGGCCATGGCGGGCAGGGTGGTGGTCCGGGCGCCGATGCGCAGCATCTCCATGAACTCAGCCTTGTCGAAGCCCGGACGCAGGTGCTGCGCATGCCCCGGCAGGACCGTCAGCAGGACCAGGGCGCATAGCAGCGGGTACATAAGCCTTTTCATCATGCGGATATAGGGCGGGCCTGGCCGCCGGGTGATCAACAAATATACATCTTGCTTGCCTGGACCTGCCCGTGGCGGCTGTCGAAAAGGGTTTTTAGAAAAAACGCCACAGGGGACGGCTCACGACGGGAGAAAACGACCAGGGGATGGAGATGAAGATGACCAGCAGGGCGGCCAGGAACCAGCGCGTCATGGTCCTGAATTTCTCCCGGTCATCCAGGGCCTTACGCGCCCTCCCGGAACCTATGCTGATCAGGATGACGGCTATCAGCATCATCGTGATGTGTTCCATGCCAAAGAAGCGGATGCTTCGCTCGTGCACGGCACTGCGGAAATGCCCCAGGAAATAGCGGGTGATGGGGCTGAACCCGTACAAGGCCAGGCCCACGAGCATCTGCAGCTGGGCCAGCCCGCTGCCCATGCGCCGCGCCCGGTCATCGATGCGGGTGAAGGGGCGCTTTCCCCGCCATCCGCGCAGGCCACGGGCGATGGCCCACAACAAGGCCGCCAGCACCAGCCACCGGAGCAGGGAATGTAACGTCAGCAGGAGGGTATACATGCTTAAAGGTTTACAGGTCCGGGTGGCACGACGGCCGTTCGCAGAAAACCTGATCCGGACAGGGGGTTTTCCGGTTTTGTCCGAGGCGCATACAGACAGCTGCCTTTCACGGGAGGCTGCCGCCCATACCCCGGAACAGGGGGTCCCACACCGGGCGTCCTCCGCCCGCGTATCCCCGCCGCCGGGCAGGCGGCGGGACCGGAACATCTTACTTGGCCTGCAGCCGGAGCTCCATGATGGCCAGCCCGCCCGGCTCGGCGCCGTCCACCTTGTGGACGACAAGGTAGACGTCATGCCTGTCCGCACCGGCGTCCTGGCTCAGCCGCAGGGTAGCCTCTGCAGGCTTCTTGGCGGCCACGCCGGCGCCGATGGTGGTAGAGCCCAGCAGGGGGCCCTGGGGGCTGTCCATGTGCAGCTCGGCACTCCAGCCTTTCCTGGAGGTCTCCTCCAGGCCGTAGGCGATGCGGATGCTGCCCACCCCGGCGAGGCTGATGCCGTTGTAGCGCAGCCATCCGCCACCGCCCGGCAGCATCTTGAAGCGGGCGTCGCCGGCGTTGGCGTCCTGAGCGCCCCGCGAGGCCATGGCCCCATGGCCCCGCAGCACGGGGCTGCGCAGAATGGTCGTGGCCGTGCCGGTGAGGGAAGGCAGCTGGTTGCCGCCCTTGTCGATGTACGAAGCGGTGATATACAGGGCTCCGCGGTCGCTGAGCGTATAGTCCCTGGAGGGATGGATCGTGCCGCTCAGCGGCAGGGAGGTCTCCCTGGCGCTGTCGCCGCCCAGGGACAGGACCCAGCCGACGATTTTGCCGGCATCGGCTTCGGAAAGGGATGGATGGGCCGGCATGGCCGTCTCTCCCCATATCCCGCTGCCGCCGCTGATGATCTTGTGCGCCAGGTAAGCCGGCGCCTTGGCGTCGCCCCGGTATTTGTCGGCCACGGCATGGAAGGCAGGGCCGATGGATTTCTCTTCCTGTTTGTGGCAGGACTGGCAGTCCAGGGACTCCATCAGGCTCTTGCCGGAAAGGCTGGCGGCCATGGCTTCCAGGTGCCCGGCCGAGATAGCGGCCCTGTCGGCGCTCTGCAGGTAGTCCGCCTTGACGAACACCCTGGAGGAATCGAAGCCCGCAGCGCCGGTGCTGCCGTCCTCGGCGTCAGCTACCTCGACGGTGTAGTCCAGGGGGTGGTGGGGGAAGTAAAACGAACTGTTGCCGCTCAGCCGGATGCGCACCTGCGGTTTGCTGTTGCCCGCATAGACATGGAGCTGTGCGCTCCGCACCTCGGCGCCCTGCCCGTCGCTTACCGTCACCGACACCGGGAACATGCCGGGGGTGGTAAAGGTATGCTCTACGAAGGGGCTGTCGGTGCTGACCTTCTCGCCGCCGAAATCCCAGCTGTAATGCAGGGGATCGCCGTCGGGATCGGTGCTGCCGCTGGC
The DNA here is from genome assembly GCA_966252445.1 of uncultured Chitinophagaceae bacterium. Classification (GTDB taxonomy): domain Bacteria; phylum Bacteroidota; class Bacteroidia; order Chitinophagales; family Chitinophagaceae; genus CBINPH01. The sequence continues at coordinate 36,109 of CBINPH010000001.1, forward strand.
GTCGGCCCTGACCTTCAGCGGCAGGGCGCCGTCCTCATGGTCTACCTTCAGGTCGGCCCGCGGAGAGCGGTTGCCGCCGTTGTAAGTGATCACCGAGAGGGCGGCGTCGGGGTTTTTCGCAAACCAGCCTTCGCCGTACTCGACGATGTACATGCGCCCGTCGGGGCCCATTTCCATGTCGGAGATGTTGTGGAACCTGGTGTGCTCCATGAAGGGCTCAATGGTCTGCAGGTCCCCTTCCTTGTTCATCGTGACGACTTTGATCCAGTTGCGGATCCAATCATAGACGAAAAGCTTGCCGTCATAGTATTCGGGGAAGCGGTCTTTCTCGGGATAGTCGTTCATGTGATATACCGGTCCGGCCATCGCGGTGCGGCCGCCGGTGCCCAGCATGGGGAAATCCGGCGAGAGGGCGTAGGGATACCAGATAAAGGCGGCCTGCGGGGGCGGCAGATTCCGGATGCCCGTGTTGTTGCGCGAATCGTTCACCAGGTGCGCCGAGTCAAACAGGGGGCCGGGATCGCCGGTAGCGTAATTGTATTGGTGATAGGCATAGTTGTTCCCCACGAAATAGGGCCAGCCGAAGTTGCCGGCTTTCCTGGCCTGGTTCACCTCGTCATAGCCGCGGGGGCCGTGGGTGTCCAGGCTGTCGTTGGAGGCGTCGGGGCCTACTTCCCCCCAGTACAGGTAGCCGCTGTGCTTGTCCACGCTGATGCGGTAGGGGTTGCGGTTGCCCATGACATAGATCTCGGGACGTGTCTTGTCGGTGCCCTTGGGGAAGAGGTTGCCGTCGGGGATGCTGTAGCTCCCGTCCTCGTTGACGTGGATGCGGAGGATCTTGCCGCGCAGGTCGTTGCTGTTGCCCGCGGCCCGCCGGTCATCGTAGTGCTCGAAGCCCGGGCGGTCGTCCACGGGCGAGTAGCCGTGTGCGTTGATGGGATACGCCTTGCCGGTGGCCGGGTCGATCTCGTCGAAGGGCGTGGTGTTGTCGCCGACGGACAGGTAGAGGTTGTCGTCTGCGTCGAAGGCGATGGAGCCTCCGGTATGGCAGCAGATCTCCCTGTCGGTATGCACCTCCAGGATCACCTGCTCGGACTTCATGTCAAAGGTGCTGTTCTCGAACTTGAAACGGGAGAGCCGGTCCACCGAGGTGTCGACGGGGGAGTAATAGACGTAGATCCAGTGGTTCTTGTCGTAATGGGGATCCGCCTGTAGGCCCATCAGCCCGGTTTCGACGTTGACACCCTTCACGTGGAGGGCCTTGGAGTAGACCTGGAAATGGGCGACTTCGCGGATGGTGGTGTCGGCCGGGTTGAAATACTTGACCCCGCCTTTGCGCTCGCCGATCAGCACGCTGAGATCCGGCAGCACGGCGATCTCCGTGGGCTCATCGAGGCCGCCGGCCAGGAATTTCTTCTCGAAGCGGTTCTCTTCCGGCACCCGCAGGGAGGTGGCTTTGTTGTAGTTCAGCACCTCGTTCTTGCCGATGGCGTAGCGGATGCCCTCCAGCAGCAGCTTCAGGTAGTTGTCTTCGGTGTAGGATTCCGAGGTATGGCCCAGCTCCACATAGAAAGCGCGGCCTCCGTCGTAGTCGTGGTACCAGGCCATGGGGTGGAAGTCCCCGTTCTCGCCGCCCTCATAGCTCTTTTCATCGATCTCCAGCAGCACATGCACGTCTTTGGGCAGGGCCCGGAAATTATACCATTCGTCCTTGCGCACCCAGGGATCGGGCAGGGAGTCGGTGATGGGGAACTTCGGGTCCTTGTGCACCTTCAGGTGCGCTTCCTGCTGGCGGGGATGGCTCTTGAACCAGGCGCCCACCAGGCCGCCGTACCAGGGCCAGTGGTATTCGCAGTCGGCGGCGGCATGCACGCCGACATACCCGCCTCCGGCCTGTATGTAACGCTCGAAGTCCGCCTGCTGGTACTGGTCCAGCACGTCGCCCGTGGTGTTCAGGAAAATGACGGTGGCGTACTTGGCCAGCGAATCCTCGTTGATGAGGGAGGCGTCCGTGGTGGTGTCCACGGTGAAGCCGTTCTCCTGGCCGAGCTTCTGTATGGCCTTCATGCCATCGGGGATGGAGGCATGGTGGAAGCCGGCGGTCTTGCCGAAAACCAGCACCCGGGGCTGCCCCGGACGCTGCCTGGAGCAGCTGGCCAGGCATACACACAGCAACAGGAGGCCTGCCGCCGAAAAGAGGGATTGTTGTTTCATGGTACGGTGTCATAAGGGATGGCCGGCCATGCCGTGCGCATCCGTGGTATAGATAAAAGGTTGAAGTGCTCGTTGTCGTCCATGGGCGATGTCCGCTCAGAGGGTTTTGATCCGGATGTTGCGGTACCAGACCATGAAGCCATGGTCCTGCAGGGCCAGGTGCCCGCTGCGGAAGCTGCCGAAGCCCGGCATGTCCTTGAACTTGCTTCCGGCCACCAGGGCCTTCCAGTCCTCGTTCCAGAGCGTGGTGTGCAGCACCTGCTGCCCGTTCAGGAAGAACTGCAGGTCCCCGCCTTTGGAGATGATCTCTACCTGGTTCCATTCCCCTGCGGCCCGGACGGTCGCGGGATCGGAAGACACCAGGTCGTACAGGTCTCCCGCGTGGTGCTTGCTGATCTTGGCGTCGGGATTGCAGGTGTTGTCCAGCACCTGCATCTCCGGGCCGGTATGCCAGGTCCGGGGATATTTCTTGTCTTCCTGCACGTAAAAGATGATCCCGCTGTTGCCGCAGGGCTCGATCTTCCACTCCAGCTTGAGGTCCAAGTCGCCGAAGGTCGCGGCGCTCACCAGGTCACCCCCGTCCCGGATGGCCCCGTCGACGCGCCCCGTCGTATCCAGCACCAGCGCGCCGTCCTGCACGGTCCAGGAGCTGCCCGGCGACTCGCGCAGGTAGCTGTGCCATCCGCTCAGGTCATGGCCGTTGAACAGCAGCTGCCAGCCCTCCTCCTTTTCCGCCGCGCTGAGGGTGTTGGGTGCGCCCGCCGCGGAGACCAGCATAGAGTCCGTGGCCGAAGAATCTGCAGTGCCGGAGGCACCCGAGCCACCGGAGCCGCAGGAAGGCAACAGGGCGGCCGCCAGCAGGGCGGCCGCAGCGACATTCGCAAAGCGTGTCATATAGGTCATTTTGGTTGGGTCAGGCCTGTGCCGGGGCCGCGCCCCGGTGCTGCCGCGCGCCTCAGAGCGTACGGATCATGATGTCCCGGTACCATACGTCGTGCCCGTGGTATTGCAGGGCTATATGCCCCTGGTGAAAGGCCGCAAAGGTCTTCCAGCGGCGGAACTTGCTGCCGGCGACCAGCTTCTTCCAGGCGTCGTCCCACATCTGGGTCTCGACGACCTTGTGGCCGTTCATCCAGAAGGTGAGGTGCCCATGGTCCATCCGTATCTTCACCGTGTTCCATTCACCGGCGGGATGCACCGTCGACGGATCGGCCGCGATCAGGTCATACAGGGAGCCCGCGAGGTGGTTGTCCTTTTTGTTGTCCGAGGCTTTGACATTGTCCAGCACCTGCATCTCCGGCCCCGACATATAGGTGTTGGGGTAGTTGGGATCCTCGTGGACATTGAAGATGATGCCGCTGTTGCCCTCCTCGGAGATCTTCCACTGCAGGGACAGCTCGTAGTTCTCGAACTCCTGGTCGGTGACCAGGTCGGCCCCGCCTTTTTCCGCCTCCAGGCGTATGGCCCCATCCTCTACGCGCCAGCCCTGGCCGACGCCCTTTTGGTGGTAGCTGTGCCATCCGTCCAGGTTACGGCCGTTGAACAGCAGCTGCCAGCCCTGTTTTTTCTCGCTGCGGCTGAGGGTGTTGACCTGCTGGGTCTTGCAGGCGGTCAAGGTGCCCAGCATCAGGGCGGTCGCCAGCAACCCGCCCTTGCCCATGGAAAGTTTGTTCATGCGATAAAAGTAGTTAAATGTTCGTTTCCAAGATGTCCAATAGGATGAACTAAAACTTCCCTACACCGGCGGCAGGCGTCGAGTGGCAGTGTCAAAGGGTCAACCGTATGTGCAAGGCGGGCGCTCAGCCCAGGCCCAGTACTTTTCTGTTAAAGGCGTCGTCCGCGCCCGTCCCGGCAAAATCGTCGAAGGCTTTTTCCGTGACGCGGATGATATGGTCCCGGATGAAGGCCGCGCCCTCGCGGGCCCCGTCCTCGGGATGCTTCAGGCAGCATTCCCATTCCAGCACGGCCCAGCTGCCATAGTCATACTGGGTCAGCTTGCTGAAGATGCCCTTGAAGTCCACCTGCCCGTCCCCCAGGGAGCGGAACCTCCCCGGGCGGTCTACCCAGCCCTGGTAGCCCCCGTATACGCCGCTGCGTCCCGTGGGGTTGAACTCGGCGTCCTTCACGTGGAAGGCTTTGATCTTCTCGTGGTAAATATCGATGTAGGACAGGTAGTCCAGGCATTGCAGCACAAAATGGCTGGGGTCGTACAGCAGGCAGGCGCGTGCATGCCCGCCCGTGGCTTCGAGGAAGCGTTCGTAGGTTACCCCGTCGTGCAGGTCTTCTCCGGGATGGATCTCGTAGCATACATCCACACCGCATTCGTCGAAGGTGTTCAGGATGGGCAGCCAGCGGGCCGCCAGCTCTTTGAACCCGGCTTCCACCAGCCCTGCGGGGCGCTGGGGCCAGGGATAGACCGTGGGCCACAGCAGGGCGCCGCTGAACGTGGGGTGGGCGGTCAGGCCCAGGCGCTGGCTGGCTTTGGCCGCATAGGTCAGCTGATCCACGGCCCAGGCCGTGCGGGCCGCGGGGTTACCCTGGTATGCTTTCGGGGCGAAGGCGTCGAACAGGTCGTTGTAGGCGGGGTGGACGGCCACCAGCTGTCCCTGCAGGTGGCTGCTCAGCTCGGTGATCTCCAGGCCGGCGGCCTGGACGATGCCCTTGATCTCGTCGGCGTAGTCCTGGCTTTCGGCCGCCTTCTTGAGGTCAATGCAGCGGGGGTCCCAGCTGGGGATCTGCACCCCCTTGTATCCCAGGTCCGCCGCCCAGCGGCAGATGTTCTCCAGAGAATTGAATGGCGCTGCGTCGCCCATGAACTGGGCCAGGAACAGCGCGGGTCCTTTGATCGTTTTCATAGCTGGCGTGCGCTTGTGATGGTTGATGAATGATGGATCGGGCTGCTCAGAGGGCTATCCATTTCCGGTCGCTCCGGCCCGATTCAATGACTTTGTCGATGAACAGCATGCCGCGGACGCCGTCGTCGGCGCCGGGGAAATCCAGCCATTCGGGTTGGGGCTCCCGGCCATCCAGACGGGCCGCCACGGTCTTGGCGAAATGGCGGTACAGGTTGGCGAAGGCTTCCAGGTATCCTTCCGGGTGGCCCGCCGGGGTGCGCGAATTCTGGGCGACCACCGGGTCCGTGCCGGGGCCGCCGGTGCGCAGCACCTGCGTGGGCTTGTCCAGCCACTTGACCAGCAGGGTGTTGGCCTCGTCCTGCTTCCATTCCAGTCCTCCTTTCTCCCCGTAGACCCGCACCTTGATGCAGTTTTCCTCGCCGGCCGCGATCTGCGTGGCCATCAGCACGCCGGAGGCGCCGTTGTTGAACTTCAGCAGCACGGCTCCGTCGTCGTCCAGGGCCCGGCCCTCGACCACGGTATTGATGTCGGCGCAGACCTGGGTGATCTCCAGGCCGCTGACATATTCGGCCATGTTGGCGGCATGGGTGCCGATGTCGCCCATGGCGCCGGCCCTGCCGCTCTTCGAGGGATCGGTCCTCCAGTCGGCCTGCTTGTTGCCTTCCTTCTCCAGGGGCTGGCTGAGCCAGCCCTGGGGATATTCCACGTAGATCTTCCGGACCTTGCCCAGGGCGCCTGCCGCCACCATGGCGCGGGCCTGCTTGACCATGGGATAGCCGGTATAGGTATGGGTCAGGCAGAGCACCAGCCCGGTCTTGTCGACGAGGGCCTTCAGGTCCAGGGCTTCCTGCAGGTTGAGGGTCATGGGCTTGTCGAGCACCACGTGGAAGCCGTGCTCCAGCGCCAGTTTGGCCGGCTCGAAATGCAGGTGGTTGGGGGTGACGATGCTCACGAAGTCCATGCGTTCCCCTTCCGGCAGTGCCGCTTCTTTTTCCATCATGTCCCGGTAGGAGGGGTATACCCTCGCCGGGTCCAGGAAGAGGGCTTCCCCTGCGATCCTGGATTTTTCGGGCTGGCTGCTGAAGGCGCCGCAGACCAACTCGATCTGTCCGTCCATGAAGGCTGCCAGCCGGTGCACGGCGCCGATGAAGGCGTCGGGCCCGCCGCCCACCATGCCCATCCGAAGTTTACGGTTCATTATACTTGCTCGTTTCTGGTTTAACAGTTCGTTGTCCGCCGCCGCGCAGGCGGCGGCCTGCCATGATCATGGCGCCTGCCGTGCAGGCCGGCGCGTAAAAATAGCGCAAAATTACCGGCCGCGCTTTCCCGGCCTCATGCGGCCACCACCGGTGCCTCCGGGGCTTTCTTCTTCCGGCTCCGCATGTAGATGAACAGGATCAGGAACGCGAAGACGAGGATGAGCGGGATGATGTTGGTCATCTTGATGACCTGGGGGCCGGCGGTGACCTGCGCCT
>CBINPH010000002.1:0-35552 GCA_966252445.1 uncultured Chitinophagaceae bacterium
CCTTCCGGCATTTCAATCCGGATCCGCCTCATTACAGCTGGTGGAGCTACCGTGCGGCGGCGCGGGAAAGGAACAAGGGCTGGCGCATCGACTACATCAATGTGACCGAAGACCTGAAAGGGCGCCTGCGTACTGCCCGCCTGCATCCCGATGTGGTGCACAGCGACCACTGTCCTGTCTACCTGGAGATGGCACCGGCCAGCTAACGGTAACCAGCAAACGACACACCATGGTCATCTACAACATGACGGTCAAGGCGGACACCGCCGTGGCGGAGGACTGCCTTCGCTGGATGCGCCGGGAGTACATCCCCTTGCTGATGGCTACCGGACTCTTTCTTGACTGGCGCCTCTGCCGCCTGATCGATCCGCCGGGCGAAGGCGGGGAGACCTATGTGACCCAGCTCTTCCTGGCGTCCATGGAGGACTTCCGGACCTACTCCGGCACCCACGCCCAGGCCCTTGAAACCCGCCTGGAATCCCGCTTCGGGGAGGCCTGCACGGCCTTCCGGACCCTCATGGAGGAGGCCTCCTGAACAACTTATCCACAGGTAATGCACGGGCCGCCGGACCCCCGCCCCGGGGCGGGAAACGGCTTTCCCGGCAGGGTGCCGAAACGCTGTAACACTTTACCAGAGCGGATTTCAGCGGCTATGACTGCCCGGCAGGGACACGCTTCCTGTGGGGGACCTCCCCGAAAACGTTACCAGCCGTACCTTTCAGCACCTTGGGGACGATTTTGGAGGGGTCGGTAAAATTTGGTAATCTGCTAAAAGGCCCTATATTTGCCTACGTCACAATTCCTTATCATTAAAAACAACTCGCTATGAACAAAGCCGAATTAGTCGACAAAATTGCCAAGGACGCAGACATTACCAAGGCCCAGGCCAACGAAGCGCTGGACTCCTTCACGCGCGCCGTGGTTACCTCCCTGAAGAAAGGTGACAAGGTCACGCTGGTAGGCTTCGGTACCTTCTCCGTCAGCAAGCGCTCCGCCCGCATTGGCCGCAATCCGCAGACCGGTAAAGAAATTAAGATCCCCGCTAAGAAAGTGGCCAAATTCAAAGCCGGGAAGGAATTCTCCGCCAAGCTGAAATAAGGTTGCTTTCAGCGGATGAAAAGCAAGGAAAATGCTTTCCTTGCTTTTTTTCATTTTTGCCCGCGCCGCGGACAATGGATCTGTCACTCGTCAAAAATATCCAGGTATGGGAAAAGGTGATATCAAGACCAAACGAGGCAAGCGCCATATCGGCTCTTATGGGCGTCACCGGCTGCGCAAGAAGAAAAGGACACCCTTGAAGGCCGCAGCCGGGAAAGGGAAAAAGGATTAAGGAGCCAGGCGCTCGATCAGCCAGCCTTCCCCTTGCCTGCGGTAGCGGAGGCGATCGTGCAGGCGGCTGGGACGGCCCTGCCAGAACTCCACGACCTCCGGATGCAGGCAGTATCCGCCCCAGAAAGGCGGTCGTGCGGGCGGCTGGTCCCGGAAGCGTTCACTGACCCTTTGCAGCGCTTCCTCCAGGAAGGCTCTGCCCGGGATGACCCGGCTCTGGGGAGAGGCCCAGGCCCCGAGGCGGCTGCCTTCGGGACGGGAAAGGTAGTAGGCGTCGCTGCGCGCGGCGTCCACCCTGCTCACACCGCCCTGTATACGCACCTGCCGCTCAAGCTCCTTCCAGAAGAAGACCAGGGCTGCACGGGGGTTCTGCTCCAGTTCACGGCCCTTGGTGCTTTCATAGTTCGTGAAGAAATAAAAGCCGTCGCCGTCGACATCCTTGAGCAGCACGATGCGGGCGGAGGGCCTTCCCTCGCCGTCTGCCGTGGCCAGGGTCATGGCGTTGGGTTCATCCACGCCGCTGCGCAGCGCCTCGTCGAACCATCGGCTAAACTGCCGGAAAGGGTCGGGCAACAGGTCCTCTTCGCGCAGGTCGGCGGCCCGGTAGTCCTTCCGTATATCCGAGAGCGGTATTTCCGGCATGGTTTTGTAGGTCAGGTACAGGCAAAATTACGAAATGATGCGGGACCCGTGCGCCCGCATGCAAAACACCGCAAGATGCACATGCGCCATTATGCCATCGTGGTTTTGAGCGCCCTGGGGGCCGCCCTGCTGGGGGCCTGCCATTCCGGGCCCAGCGCTGGGGGAGCGGACTCCACCGCGGAGGACGCCACCTCCCGCTACCGGTATTTCCGGGAGAGCGGCGGGGCCGTGCTTCAGTTGCTGAAGCAGGGAGACCGCTATGAAGGCAGCTATATACACGGGGGCATGCCCATGCCCGTATCCGGCGAGCTCGACAGCGCCGGCCGCCTGGTGCTGGTGAGCTATGTGGACTTCGTGCCCACCGATACGCTGAGGGGCACCTTTCCCCAGGCGGGCGTATACCAGGGCACCCTGAGCGACAGCACGGGGGCCTTGCATCCCTTCAGCTTCCAGGAAAGATACGATGCGGGTACCTTCCACTGGGCGGTCTATTCCCTGAGCGACTCCCTCGGCCTCGACAGCGCATCGGTCGGCCCGCAGGCGCGGGTGGACCTGAGGCTGCTCTGGCCGGGGAAGGATTTTCCCGCGGCTGGCCGTGCCCTGCTGACCCCCGTCATCGCCGGAGATTATTTCGGCACCGTCCCTTCGCTCACCGATCCCCTGATCATCCTCCGCCTGGCCCGCGACAGTTTCTTTACCGCCTACCGGGCGGCGGCGGCCGGCCTGAAGGACCAGGTGCCGGGGGCGTCCTTCAACTGGTTTTTCAACGGGCAGATGAGTGTCGTATGGAACGCAGACAGCCTGGTCAGCCTGGCTTTTGAGCGCTACGCGTTTACGGGAGGCGCCCATGGGTTGCGCACCATGACCTACACCGTCATGGACCTGCGGCAGGACCGCATCCTGCAGCTGCCCGACCTGTTCAGGCCGGGCTATGAGGAGCCGCTGCGCCAGCTGCTGGAGGCGGCCCTCCGCCAGCATTACGACATCCCCCAGACGGAGCCGCTGAACGGACCGCATGGTTTGCTGTTCGACCCCCAGCTGAAGCTGCCGGAAAATTTCTATGCCACGGGCACGGGCCTGGGCTTCGTCTACAACCCTTATGAGGTGGCTCCTTATGTGGTGGGACCGATTGAATTGTTTTTGCCCTATACGGCGCTGAAGCCCCTGCTGCGGGAGCCGCCGGCTAATCCTTAGGCGTACCCCTGTCTTATTTTGCGGTGGCGTAGCCTTTCCGCCAAAAATCCGTCGCCGGATCGGGAGGAAGGCCGGAGGGGTTGTGGCCGGGCCCGATGCGCCGGAAAGGGATCGGCGTCAGCCCCTGCGCCCGCAGGAAGGCCGCCCCCGGGTCAGGTCTCGACTCGCCCGCCGCCGGCAGCATGCGGTTGCCTGCCGCCCCCTCCAGCCCCCGCCCCCGGTAGAAAGTGCCTTCGCCGATCGCCAGGTTACGGCGGACCACATTGCTGTCCGGGTGGCCTGCCAGGTGCGCGAGCGCGGGATACCGGCGCTGGTAGAGGGCCGAGCGGATGTCCACTTCTTCATAGAGCTTGCGCCGGAGCTGAGGACTCTGGAGTTCCCGGTCCCAGCGTTCCCCCCAGGGGCTGAAGCTGACGGCGAAGGGGCAGTCCAAAAAAAGATTGTTCTCCACGATGTTGTCCTTTCCGCCATGGATCTGCACGCCCCCGAAGTGCTGAGAGCCGCAGCGCTCGAAGACGTTGCCCCGGATCAGGAAGCCGGAGATCATGTCGTCCAGGCGCACGGCGGCAGCGCCGGTGGTGGTGCCGCCCTGTACGTCATGGAAATAATTGTAGGCAATCACGTTGCCGCGGTATGAGGGATTGTAGTACACATCGATGGCGCCCTGGTCGTCGGATTCGCTGACCACATGGTCGATCTCGTTGTAGGCCACCAGGAAATCATTCCCCTCCAGGCGCATGGCCGAAGAAGAGGAGTAGCGGAAGTGATTGTTGCGCACCACCATGCCGCAGCCCTCCAGCCGGACGGCGGGTTCATAGGTGCGCTTGAACAGGGAGAAGCGCTCGACGACGCAGTTGCGGATTTCGTGGCCGGCGGGGACGAGGCCGGCCCTCTCGCCGCCGCTGACCAGCATGCCGGCATAGCCGAGGACCTGCAGGTGCAGGCCATCGAGCAGGTGATCCCTGCCGCCCTCCACGACGATGCCGTTGGTGCCCATCTCCTGTATGTTGCAGTCACGGAGCACCACGCCGCGGCCGCCGCGGATAAGTATGCCGCTGCCCCGGCTTTCCTCCAGGGTAAGCCCCCGCAGCTCCAGCCGGGAGGCGCCCTGGATGCTGATCATGTAGGGAGCGTCCAGCACGGAGAGCGAGGCCGCAGGGGGAGGCCCTCCCTGCGGGGGATACCAGTACAGCAGCCCGCCGGCGCGATCCAGGTACCATTCCCCGGGCCGGTCCAGCTCGCAGAGCAGGTTGAGGCCGAAGAAGCGCAGGCTGTCGCGGTAGCCGTAGCGATGGTAGGGCGGGGCCACATACAAGAGGCCGGCCGCCGTGTCTACGCGCTCCAGGCGCTGGTATTCCTCGCTCCAGTCCCAGAACCAGTAACCGCCCAGGCGGGGGTCCTGCTCGTCGGCCCATCGGGCGATGCGGGGATCGAGGTATTCAAAGATGCCCTCGCGGGTGCCGCGGGTGTGGTTCCAGGCGGGTGGGGTGGGGGTCTGTCCCCGTGCCTGCCCCCCTGTGGCGAAGCCGCTGTCCGGCCAGCGCGCCAGCGGCTGGGGCTGCCCGGCGCAGAAAAGCTCCGGCCGCTGCCCTTTCGCCGTGGGATCGCCATAGGACAGGATGCCCCGGGCCCTCAGGTCCAGCACCCATATCCGGGCCGCCGCCGGACGCAACATCCCCTCGCCCTGCTCCAGGGAACGCCACCCCTGCAGGGGAACCGCGCCGCTCAGCACCGGTTTTTCGCCGGCGGCGGCGATCCACCGGACGGGCGCGCCGGGGCGGCCGCCGTCGCGGGCGTCGAAGCGCAGCATGCTGTCCAGGACATAGCGGCCGCCATGGACCACGACGGTCACGGCGCCGGGGTGCTGCGCCAGCTGAAGACGCACGGCGTCACGGGCCCGCCACAGGCTGCGGAAAGGATGCCCGGCGCTGCCTTCGTTGCTGTCGTCGCCCGCCGGCGAGACATGGAAACTGCGCTGCGATGTCGCCGGGGTGCTGAGCAAAAGTAGGGGAAGCCCGCAGCATGCCGCCAGGAAAGACAGGGACATGGACAAGGTGTTGTTCCCTTCAAAGATAAGCTGCAGGGAAAGAAAGGGGAAGCCTTATTCGCTCAGCTGGGGCCGCAGCCATTTTTCGGCTTCCTCCAGGGACCAGCCTTTGCGGGCGGCGTAGTCCGCCACCTGGTCGGGCAGGATCTTTCCGATCCCGAAATACCGGCTTTCGGGATGCGCGAAGTACCAGCCGCTCACGCTGGAGGCGGGGTACATCGCCAGGTGGTCGGTCAGGATGATATCGGCCTGGGCGGTGGCGTCGATCAGGGCGAACAGCTTGCGTTTCTCGGTGTGCTCCGGGCAGGCCGGGTACCCCGGCGCCGGGCGTATGCCGCGATACTCTTCGCGGATGAGCTGTTCATTGTCCAGGGCCTCGTCCTCCGCATAGCCCCAGTATTCGCGGCGGACACGCCGGTGCATGCATTCGGCAAAGGCTTCCGCCAGCCGGTCCGCCAGGGCCTTCAGCATGATCTTGTTGTAGTCGTCGTGGTCTTTCTCGAAGGCCTCTACCCAGCGCTCTATGCCCAGCCCCGTGGTGACGGCGAAGGCGCCCAGGTAATCCTGGTGGCCGCTGTCTTCCGGGGCGATGAAATCCGCCAGGCAGAGGTTGGGCTGCCCGGCCGCTTTTTTGACCTGCTGCCTGAGGAACTCCAGGGCGCAGGGCTGCCCGGCCGGACCCTGCACCACCACCGTCTCCGCCCCGTTGCTGACGGCGGGGAAGATGCCGATGGCGGCCTTGGCGGTGAGCCATTTTTCGTCAATGATCCGCCGGAGCAGCGCCTGCGCGTCGCCGAAGAGCTTGCGCGCCTCTACGCCGACGACCTCGTCGTCCAGAATGGCCGGGAACTTGCCGTGCATCTCCCAGGCGATGAAAAACGGACCCCAGTCGATAAAACGGGCGATCTCCTGCAGGTCGTAGTCGGGAAAAGATTTGACGCCCAGGAAACGCGGTTTTGGCGGTGTATAGCCCTTCCAGTCCAGGGCCGCCTTGGTGGCGCGGGCCTCTTCCAGGGGCAGGTAGCTCTTGACCGAGCGCTTGCTCTTGAATTGCTCGCGGACCTGCTGGTATTCCGCTTTGGTCTTTTCCAGCAGGGTGCTGCGCGTTTCGCTGTTGAGCAGGGCGCTGACCGTGGTGACGCTGCGCGAGGCGTCCAGCACATGGATGACGCCGGCCTCGTATTCGGGGGCGATTTTGACGGCGGTGTGGGTGCGCGAGGTCGTCGCCCCCCCGATCATCAGCGGCAGGCTGAAGCCCTGGCGCTGCATCTCCCGGGCCACATGGACCATCTCGTCCAGGCTGGGCGTGATCAGGCCGCTCACACCGATGACGTCGACCTGGCGTTCCCTGGCCGTGGACAGGATTTTTTCGGCAGGCACCATGACGCCGAGGTCGATCACCTCGTAGCCGTTGCAGCCGAGCACCACGCCGACGATGTTCTTGCCGATGTCGTGGACGTCTCCCTTGACCGTGGCCAGCAGCACGCGGCCGTTGTTCATGGCCTCGGGTCCCTTTTCCGCGACCAGCTTCTCTTTTTCGGCTTCCAGGTAAGGGGTGAGCACGGCCACGGACTTCTTCATCACGCGGGCGCTCTTCACCACCTGGGGCAGGAACATTTTCCCGGCACCGAACAGGTCGCCGACGATATTCATGCCGGCCATCAAGGGGCCCTCGATCACTTCCAGCGGCTTGGCGTAGCGCAGGCGCGCCTCTTCGGTATCCTCTTCGATGAAATCGGTGATGCCGTTGACCAGCGCATGGCTCAGGCGTTCCTCTACGGTCCCTTTCCGCCAGCTGAGATCTTTTTCCACCTTGGTGCCCGTGGCCTTTACCGACTCGGCGAAGGCGAGCAGCTTCTCGGTGGCGTCGGGGCGCCGGTTGAGGATGACGTCCTCGCAAAGCTCCCGCAGCTTCGGCTCGATCTGGTCGTAGACGCTCAGTTGCCCTGCGTTGACGATGCCCATGTCCATGCCGGCCTTCACCGCATGGTACAGGAATACGGAGTGCATGGCTTCGCGCACCGGTTCATTGCCGCGGAAGGAAAAGCTCATGTTGGAGACGCCGCCGCTGACCTTGACCAGGGGCAGCCGCTCCTTGACGATGCGGGTGGCCTCGATGAAGTCCACCGCGTTGTTGTCATGCTCCTCGATCCCAGTGGCCACGGGAAAGATGTTGAGGTCAAAGATGATGTCCTGGGGAGGGAAGTTCAGCTTCCGGGTGAGCAGCGCATAGGCCCGCTCGCTGATCTCCACGCGGCGGGGGATGTTGTCGGCCTGTCCCTGTTCGTCGAAGGCCATGATCACCACTGCAGCACCGAAGTCCATGCAGGTGCGGGCTTCCTGGAGGAACTTTTCTTCTCCTTCCTTCAGGGAGATGGAGTTGACGATGCATTTCCCCTGCACACATTTCAGACCCGCCTCGATGATGGGGAACTTGCTGGAGTCGATCATGATGGGGATGCGGGCAATGTCCGGCTCGGCCTGCAGCAGGTTCAGGAAGGTGACCATGGCCTTCTCCCCGTCGAGCAGGGCGTCGTCCATGTTTACATCCAGCACCTGGGCGCCGTTCTCCACCTGCTGCCGTGCGATGGACAGGGCTTCTTCATAGTTTTCCTCCCGGATCAACCGCGCGAATTTCTTCGAGCCGGTGACATTGGTGCGCTCGCCCACGTTGATGAACAGGGCGTCGGGACGGATAACAAGGGACTCCAGCCCCGAGAGGCTGAGGTATGCAGATAAGTGTTTCGATTCTTGCATGATGTCGTGATGGTTAGGCCATGCGCCGGCTCAGGCTTCCACCGCCGCCAGCAGGCGGCGCGGGGCGATGTCCCGTACACTGTCGGCAATGGCGCGTATATGCGCAGGCGTAGTGCCGCAGCACCCTCCCACGATGTTCAGGAAGCCCGCCTGGGCGAACTCCCGGAGCACGCCGGCGGTGTCCTCAGGGGTCTCGTCGTATTCGGCCATGGCATTGGGCAGCCCCGCGTTGGGATAGCAACTTACATAGCAGGAGGCTATGCCGGCCAGCTCCTCCATATAGGGTCGCATCTGCCGGCCGCCGAGGGCGCAGTTGAGCCCTATGCTCAGCGGCTGCGCGTGCATCAGCGAGACATAAAAGGCTTCCACGGTCTGGCCGCTGAGGGTGCGTCCGGACGCATCCGTAATGGTGCCGGAGATCATGATGGGCAGGGGCGGCTTGCCGCAGTCCCGGAAATATTTGCGCACGGCATATACCGCCGCCTTGGCGTTGAGCGTGTCGAAGATCGTTTCGATAAGCAGGAGATCGGCGCCTCCGTCTGACAGGCCGCGGACCTGCTCGTAGTAGGCTTCCGCCACCTGGTCGAAGGTCACGGCGCGGTAGCCGGGGTTGCTGACGTCGGGCGACAGGGACAGGGTCTTGTTGGTGGGCCCCAGGGCGCCCGCGACAAAGCGGGGCTTCGAGGGTTCGGCGGCGGTGAAGGCGTCGGCGACCTCCCGCGCCAGCTTCGCCCCTTCGCGGTTCAGTTCATACGCCAGGGCTTCCAGCCCGTAGTCGGCCTGCGCAATGGATGTCGCGCTGAAGGTGTTGGTCTCCACGATGTCGCTGCCCGCTTCAAAATACGCGCGGTGAATATCCCGGATGATGTCGGGACGCACGAGCGACAACAGGTCGTTGTTGCCCTTCAGGTCACGGGGATGGTCCCGGAAACGCGTTCCGCGAAAATCGGCTTCGGTCAGCTGGTGGCGTTGGATCATGGTGCCCATGGCACCGTCAAGAACGAGTATCCGTTCTTCCAGGCAATCGGTGATGCTTTGCATGTTTATTAGTTCTGTTTAATGCAAGACAGGCCGAACAATAAACAAATCCGCCTGAAAAGCCCTGCAAAGATACGGAGAATGTCCATGAAATGGCAAACATTCAGCCAACGACACCATTGGCCCCGTCAACGTCCAAGAAAAAGCTTTTGGCTTTGGGAAGGAAAAGACGTATATTTGGTGTCCATTGTTTGCAAAGTTCTTCTCATAGGTACACTTCACCGACGCTAGTTCCGCATTATTTAACCCCAAAATAAGTCATCATGGAACAATCCAGGACCCTGCTGTTCGTCCGAACGGAGAACAGCCAGGCTTTTGACGGCTCCGCCCAGGGAGCCCCGGTAACCCTGAAAGGGAAAGTTACCCCCACGGCCGCAGAAAACGCCCTCAACTTCAGCGGCGGCTATGTGGATCTGGGCCAGTTTCCGGCGCTGCAGAAAGACGGCGCTTTCACCCTCGAGGCGTCCGTGACGCCGGCGAAGGCCACGGGCCGCCGCCAGAACATCCTCGAGTCCCAGTCACCGCCCGTGGCCCTGTTCATCGACGCCAAAGGCAAGCTGACGGGCAGCGTGAACATCAAAGGCAAGGGCTGGCAGTCTGTCGCCGCCTCCGCCAGCCTGCCGGCCGGCAAGGCCTCGCAGGTGCGTTTCGCCAGGACGGCGAAGGGCGCCATGACCCTGGAACTGAACGGCAAGGTCGTGGCTTCCAAGACGCTGGCCGGTGAGCTGGAGCCTGTAGACCGGAAGCTGGGCTTCCGCGCCGGCGTTGGCATGGATGGCAAGGCCTACGCCTTTCAGGGCGTGATTGCCGATATCCAGATCCGGCATGGCGCTTTCACCTCGGCCACCGCCAGCCTGCGCCAGCAGGAGGCCACCCGCCTGACCAGCGCCATCAAGGCCAAGATCCGCTCCCGCGCCTCCGTGCTGGTAGCCCCCAGCCTGGATGAGAGCCAGCTGCGCCTGCAGCAGGTCAAGCACATCCTGGCTGCTGCCGGCGTAGATTCCATCAGCGACCTCTCGACCCTGCAGATCGCCCAGCCCCTGAAAATCCCTAAAGGAAAGATCCTCGTGGCACCCAAGCGCAACGCCATCACCCATGTGGACTGGGTCACCCTGGCCAAGAACTTCAAGGAGCTGACCTCCGCGCAAAAGCTGGTGAAGCTGGCCCAGTACCTGCCCAACCGCAACAGCAAGAGCGTACTGAGTGCCGTGAAAACGGTGACGCCCAAGGCGGCGGCCCGGGCGGTGTCCAAAGCGGCGGCCCGGGCGGTGGTGTCCAAAGCGGCGGCCCGGACCGTAGTGTCTAAGGCAGCGGCCCGGACGGCGGTGTCCAAGGCAGCGGCCCGGACGGCGATCCCGGCCCTGAACATCACGCCCCGCGTGACGGCGGCTATCCTCAAGCCGGTGGCGCTGAGCCTGCCCACCACCAAGGCCAAGGTGAAGAGCAGCACGCCGGCCCTGGAGCTGGCCCGCGGACATATCTCCATCAACGAGGTACGCGAGGTGCAGAACGGCACCCTGCAGCTGCTCAACAAAAACCTGCTCAAGGACCTGAACAGCGCCAAGCCGCAGGCATGGCCCGGCCTGGTGGCCCATCCCCGTCCCATACACATGGCGGTGCTGCCGGTGAACACCTCGGTGATCATCGCGGGCACCCTGGATCTCACGAACACCACGCTGGAGATCGACGCCGATGTCGAAAAGCTGTACATCATCGCCGAAAAGGTGATCTGCGGCCCGCATGCCACCATCACCTGGAAGCGCCCCGGCGGGTCGACGCCGGCGCGGCTGGATGATCCCGGCCTCGACGGCCGCAGCTGGAACGGGGTGCAGACCAAACCGAATTCCCGGGACGGCCTGGACGGCGGCGACGGACAGGGAGGACAGCCCGGCATCGCGGGCCAGAACGGCCGCAAGGCGCCTTCCCTGGAGATGTGGGTCAAGGACCTCACCAACATCCCCAACATCGATCTCGACGGGGAAGATGGCATCCGCGGGGGCCGCGGACAGCGCGGCGGTCGCGGCGGTCGCGGCGGCGACGCCCATCTCGGCGAATACTACTGGTTCTTCGGCAAGCACTGCTGGTCCGAAGGCGGCGACGGCGGTAACGGCGGTAACGGCGGACGTGGCGGCAATGGCGGCCGCGGCGGCAATGGCGGCGATGGCGGTGACATCACCATAGGGGTGCTCGACGGCACCCTGGCCACCACGGTGACCAACAACAGCTTCCGGCTCAAGAACGAGGGCGGCACGGCCGGGCGCGGCGGCGACGGCGGGGCCGGCGGCGCAGGCGGGGCCGGCGGGCGCAGCGGCAACGGCGAAGTCTGCCATGGCGCCCGGGCCGGCGTGCACGGTGCACAGGGGCAGCCCGGTGCCACAGGCGCCGATGGAGCCCTGGGTGGCAAAGACGCCATCAACAGCTTCTTCCAGTTCACGGAAGAGGACTGGGATGAATTCCTGACCAGGCCCTTCATCACCACCGTCACCCCGACCGAAGTCTTCCCCGGCGGCCACATCACCATCCGGGGCTCCCGCTTCACCCACTCGGACAAGGTGATGGTGGAAGGATTGTCGGCGCTGACACCCACGGTGAATCCCGACGAGAGCATTTCCGTCACCCTGCCCATCAACATCAGCGGTGGGCGGAAGACGGTCTATGTGGTCAGGGCTTCAGACGGTATAGAGAGCAACAGGGCTTCGCTTCGCGTCAAGCCGCAGCTGGACAACCTGCCTGCCGTGCTGGCGCCGGATGCGACGGTGGAGCTCACGGGCAAGGCCTTCCTGGCCGGTGCTTCGGCACTGGTCAACGGGGATGCGGTGCCCGCCGATTCGGTGACGGCCACCAAGCTCAAGTTCAAGATGCCCGGCACGGGCGGCAGCGGCAGCGCGGGCGGCACCCTCAGCATACAGGTCCGCAACCCGGACGGGCTGGTCAGCAACAGCCGCACGGCCACCAAACCGCGCATCCTGGAGATCCCCTTCGTCTACGGGCAGAACAACCTGTCCTTCGCCAACTTCACCGACGGCCTGCCGGACTGGGGCACCTACGAAGACACCTTCGGCGCGGTGGAGGTATGGCATGAACTGCTGGACCCCCTCTTCGGACACCCGGCCCTGACGGCGGCCTACTATATCTTTTACGAGTATTTCCTGAAAGGGACCGCCAACGGCGGGCTGGCCACCGGCTTCTGCACGTCCATGGCCTCCCTGGTGGCCGACAACCTCTGGCAGGGCATCAACAACACGGCGAGCATCACCAAGGCCAGTGTGCAGAAGCGGCTCACCGCCGTGCACGGGAAGCTGCTCAGCCGCGAGAGCCTGCTGCATTTTCATGACCAGGGCCGCCAGGGCCTGGCCCGCGTTGAAGCCACGGCCCGGGAGATCGAGCACTGCTTCATGACAGGCTGCGACCGCCAGACAGCGCCCCTGCTGTTTTTCATTCCTTCCGGCGAGGTATGGGACGACGGCTATTTCGACAAGCTCAGCGACTCGCACTGCATCATGCCCTATCGCTTCGTATATCCCGAAGGACATGCAGGCCCCCAGCTGAGCGCCGACGGATCCACGACGGTGACCAACCTGGACGGGGTGCAGCTGTTTTGCTGGGACTGCAACCATCCCAACAATGCCAATTGCCGCCTGGAGTTCAAGCTCAAGAGCGGCAGCCTGCATTTCGAGTACATCCCCGATGGGGGCGTCGAGTTTTCCAGCGACGACCAGATCACCCTGGGCATGATGACCAATGGCGATTACATGCTCGCCGACCATGACCTGCCCTTCAGTGGTCCCTTTGGGCTGACCAGTTTCATCATCGATTTCCTCGCCAGCCCCGCCGACCTGGAGATCACCGACGAACTGGGGCTGCGCACCGGCAACTTCGCCCACCAGATCCGCTGCGAGATACCGGATTCGCATCCCTGCTACCTGGTAAAGGGCGCCTACCTGCTGCCCGTGGACCGGAGTTATACCCGCGAGATCGTGGGCACCGGCACGGGGAAGTACACCTTCACGTCCATTACGCCGGATGGCACCACGATACGCCTGGAGGACGTCGCCACGCAGGCGGGTCACCGCGACGTGCTGCTGGTCAATGCCGACACCTCCCAGATCCGCTTTACCCCGGCGGCCAACAAGAGCTTCTCGGTAACCTTTTCACGCATGGTGGGGGACCAGGTGCGCTCCCTGGCCATCACCGGCATGGGCGCGGGACCTTCCGCCGCGACGGACATCACCGTGGCGCCTGATCTCAGCCTCTTCCGCATGGGCAACCGCGGCAGCGTGAAAAACCTGCAGGTGAAGTCCTTCTCCGTCAGCAAGGCTACCAACACGCCGGTCAACAAGCAGGCCAACATCAACCTGCCCGCCGACAACGACCTGGTCGTGACGGTACCTGACTGGGACAGCGCCGAGATGAACCTGGACGCGCTGGCCTTCTGATCATAGACGGCATATGCAACACCAAGCCGCCTGTCCGGATACCGGGCAGGCGGCTTGTTATGTGTATGATTCGCCGGCGCCGCCGGCAAGGCATTAGCTGTTCATGGAGATGAGGAACTCCTCGTTGCTCTTGGTGCCCCGCATATGGTTCAGCAGGAAGTTCATGGATTCTTCCGTGTTCATATCGGCCAGGTGGTTGCGCAGGATCCACATGCGCTGCAGCACTTCTTTTTCCAGCAGCAGGTCCTCGCGGCGCGTGCTGGAGGCGGTGACGTCGATGGCCGGGAATACGCGGCGGTTGGAGAGCTTGCGGTCCAGTTGCAGCTCCAGGTTGCCCGTACCCTTGAACTCTTCGAAGATCACCTCGTCCATCTTGGAGCCGGTATCGATCAGGGCGGTGGCCAGGATGGTCAGGGAGCCGCCGTTCTCGATCTTGCGCGCAGCGCCGAAGAACTGCTTGGGCTTGTGCAGGGCGTTGGCTTCCACACCGCCGCTCAGCACTTTGCCGGAGGCCGGCATCACCGTGTTGTGCGCACGGGCCAGTCGGGTGATGGAGTCCAGCAGGATGACCACGTCATGGCCGCATTCGACCAGGCGCTTGGCTTTCTGCAGGGCAATGGTGGATACCTTCACATGCTTTTCCGCGGGCTCGTCAAAGGTGGAGGCGATGACCTCCGCATTGACGCTGCGCTCCATATCGGTGACCTCTTCCGGACGCTCGTCGATGAGCACCACCATCAGGTAACATTCGGGGTGATTGGTGGCAATGGCGTTGGCGACCTCTTTCAGCAGGATGGTCTTACCGGTCTTGGGCTGGGCGACGATAAGGCCGCGCTGCCCCTTGCCTATGGGCGTGAACAGGTCCATGATGCGCGTCGAATAGTTGTTCGGCGTCGTGACCAGATTCAGCTTCTGGTGGGGGAACAGCGGGGTCAGGTAGTCGAAAGGCACGCGGTCGCGCACCTCATCGGGATCCTTGCCGTTGATGCTTTCCACCTTGAGCAGCGCAAAGTATTTTTCGCCTTCCTTCGGGGGGCGCACCGAGCCGCGGACCGTATCGCCGGTCTTGAGGCCGAAGAGCTTGATCTGTGAAGGAGAGACATAGATGTCGTCGGGGGAACTGAGGTAATTGTAGTCCGAAGAGCGCAAAAAGCCATAGCCATCGGGCATCATTTCAAGGACGCCTTCGCTGACGATGATGCCGTCGAACTCAATATTGAAATTGGTTTCCTTGCGGACGGGGCGGTATTTCATCTGGGGCCCCTCTTCCGGGCTTTCCGTGCCTTCGCGACCGCCGGCCTGACTGCCGCGGTCTCCGGCGGGCTCTGCTGGCGCGGCGCCCTGACCTGCGGCGCTGTCGTCGGCGTCGAACAGGGACGGGAACTCTTCCTTGAGGGAGTTCTTGCGGTTGCTGGAATCGCTTTTGGGCGCGGCCTCTGCGGCGTCATCGTCCGCGTCACCGGCCGGCGCAGCGTCCGGAGGGGTGTCGGTAGGCACTCTTTTCAGGTTGCGCCGGGGCCCGCGGGTGTGCTTGTCCTGGTCTTCATCCGTGGCATCCGTCGCCTTTCCCTGGCTGCCTGCTTTGTCGGCAGGGTCCTTGTCGGCAGCCTTGTCGGCAGCGGCCTTCTTGGGCGAGCGCTTGCGGGTGGCTTTCTTGGGGGCGGCGGCGCTTCGCGGCGTTTTGGTGTCGGGGGTGCTAACGGCCTGGGTGTCCAGGATTTTGTAGATGAGGTTTTGTTTATCTAGTTTCTTGGGATTCGGGATATCGAGTTTCTCAGCAATGTCAAGCAACTCCGGAACGAGCATGTCGTTCAGTTGTAAGATATCGTACATAAGTGTAAGAGGTTGTTAAGAAGAAAATTTTAAGTCCCATGAGGGATAGTCACTTAAAGCACACAAAAATTGAGTCAATCTAAAGATCGGGTTCTACGAAACGGATTTTGCAGGAAATGAACTGCTGATAGGTTGGAAAGGAGGCATATCAGTCAGATGCTGGGGCAAAAGTACGTCATGTTTTCCAATCATCCAAAAAAAAGAGGGGCCGCCGGCCCCTTGCCCCGCCGGTCCCCGCCCCCCGTAACCGCCGGGCGAAGGGGTGCTCCCATAAGGCTTTGCGCCGTATCTTTGGGCCCTCAAAATCGATGTATGCTGAACGACCGAACGAAGATCAGGACCATTCTGGAATCCGGCAAAACGGACTATGAGGTCACCGTCAGGGGCTGGGTGCGCACTTTCCGCAGCAACCGTTTCATCGCCCTCAACGACGGGTCCACCCCGCGGAATATCCAGGCGGTGATCGATTTTGAGGCCCATGATCCCGCCCTGCTGAAGCGGGTGACCACCGGTGCCGCCGTCGCCCTGAGGGGCAGGGTGGTGCCCTCGCCCGGAAAAGGACAGCAGGTGGAACTGGCCGCATCCACCCTGGAGGTCATCGGCGACTGCGACCCCGAGCAATATCCCCTGCAGCCCAAAAGGCACAGCCTGGAATTCCTGCGCGAGATCGCCCATCTGCGTTTCCGCACGAACACCTTCGGCTCGGTCTTCCGCGTCCGCGATGGCCTGGCCTATGCCATCCACCGCTTTTTCCACGAGAAGGGTTTCGTCTACCTGCATACCCCCATCATCACCGCCTCGGATGCGGAAGGGGCGGGGGAGATGTTCCGGGTGACCGCCCTGGACCTGGCCCAGGTGCCGAAGACCGAGACCGGCGCCGTGGACTACCGCCAGGACTTTTTCGGGCGTCCCACCAACCTGACGGTGTCCGGCCAGCTCGAAGGAGAGCTGGGCGCCCTGGCCCTGGGAGAGATCTATACCTTCGGCCCCACTTTCCGGGCGGAGAATTCCAACACGACCCGCCACCTGGCGGAGTTCTGGATGATAGAGCCCGAGATGGCCTTTTATGACCTGGAAGACAACATGGACCTGGCAGAGGAGATGCTCAAATACCTGATTGCCTATGCCCTGGAACACCACAGCGAGGACCTGGCTTTCCTGGACAGCCGCCTGCAGGACGAGGAGAAGCAGAAGCCGCAGGCCGAGCGGAGCGGGATGACGCTCCTCGAAAAGCTGCGCTTCTGCCTGGAACATCGCTTCGAGCGGGTCAGCTATACGGAAGCCATCGATATCCTCCTGCAGAGCCCCATGTACAAGAAAAAGAAGTTCCGCTATCCTGTCGCCTGGGGTACGGACCTGCAGTCCGAACACGAACGTTACCTGGTGGAGAAGCATTTCGGGAAGCCGGTGATCCTCTTCGATTATCCGATGGAGATCAAAGCCTTTTACATGCGTCAGAACGACGACGGCAAAACGGTCCGGGCCATGGACATCCTCTTCCCCGGCATCGGGGAGATCGTGGGCGGCTCCCAGCGCGAGGAACGCTATGAGCGGCTGGTCAGCCGTATGCAGGCCATGGGCCTGCCCACCGAGGAGATGTACTGGTACCTGGATACCCGCCGCTTCGGCTCCTGCCCCCATGCCGGCTTCGGCCTGGGCTTCGAGCGCATGGTGCAGTTCGTCACCGGCATGGGCAATATCCGCGATGTGATCCCCTTTCCCCGCAGCCCCAAGAATGCCGAATTCTGATTAGCTGCCGTTGCCGGCCATCCTGGCGTCACCCACGCGTCCTACCTATTTCCTGGAGGTTGTTGTACATTTGAGCATACCTGGTGCGTATCATGAATTACGCTGCTCCCATGCTCCCCATGTGTCCGCTGAAGGGCCGGTGCCGCCCTTGGGTGGCGGCTTTGTGGCTGCTCCCCTGGCTGGCTGCCTGGTCCTGCCGCCGTGAGCTGCCCCAGGCCCCCCCGCCGGCCAGCCAGCTGGCGCAGGTGGAGACGCTGAGGCGCCTGGGCGCCCAGTACCGCAACAGCGGGCATGATTCCCTGCGCCTGATCGCCCATGAGATGATCCGCCTGGCTACGCTGCGGGCGGATACGGCCCTGCTGGTGGAGGGGCAGATGCTGGAGATCAACTATTTCTGGCGGCTCAGCCAGTACACCACGGCCATGGAACAGGCCATCGCCGCCCTGAAGAATGCCCAGCAGGCCGGCCTGCGGGACCAGGTACCGGTCATCTACAATGTCATCGGCAACCTCTATAAAGAAAACGAGAACTACCCCTCCGCCCTTGGCGCCGCCCGCCAGGCGGTGGCCGCCGCCCGCGCCAACGGCGACACGGCCCAGCTGATCGACTGCCTGCTCAACATGGGGATGTTCACCCATAGCTATTCCATGCAGCGCCACGATACGGTCCTGCGCAACCAGTCCCTGCAGATCTACCTCGACGGTCTGCATCTGGCCGAGTCCAGCCCCCGCTATGAGAAGGCGCGCATAGCCTTTTACGACAACCTCAGCCAGTATTACAAGCTGACGGGCGACTATAAGCAGGGCATAGACTACGGGCTCCGCGGCGCGGAGCTGGCTCGCCGCTACCACCGCCGGCTGTCGCTGACCTATTCCTACAACTGGCTGGGCGAGATCTATTTTTACAAGGGGGAACACAGCAAAGGGCTGGGGTATCTGCAGGATGCGCTGCAGCAGGCGCGGGAGATCCGCAACGCCTACCGGGAGATGGAGCTGAACGGTTCCCTCTATGCCTGTTACCATGCCATGGGCGACGACAGCCGTGCCCTGCGCTACCTGCGCCGTTCCATGGAGATACGCGAGTCCCTGCAGGTGGAAAAGAACGTGCGGCAGATCGGCCTGCTGCACATCCAGTATGAGACCGGGCGCAAGGATCAGGAGATCGCTTCCCTGGCCGCCCTCAACAGGGAAAAAACCAAAAAGGGCAAGCTCGTGACGGGGGCCCTGCTGCTGTTCGCCCTGCTTTCCGTCTTCCTGTTCTTCCTGTACCGCGTTCTCCAGGATCGCAACCGCCGCCTCACCGAAAGCAACCGCAAGATCAATGAACAGGCGCAGCAGCTGCAGGTCCTCATGCGGGAACTGCACCACCGCGTCAAGAACAACCTGCAGATCGTCTCCAGCCTGCTGAGCCTGCAGTCCAACCATCTGGCCGACCGTGACGCGCGGCTGGCGGTGCAGATCGGGCAGCAGCGCATCGAAGCCATGTCGCTGATTCACCGCAGCCTGTACCAGCAGGACAGCCCCAACATCATCAACATGCAGGAATACATCGGCAACCTGGTGGAAAGCATCATGCACAGCTTCGGGATGGGGACCGACAGGTTCAGCCTGCACCTCGACGTGGAGGTACGCGACATGGATGTGGACATGGCCCTGCCCCTGGGCCTGATCATCAATGAGTGGGTAACCAACGCTTTCAAGTATGCGTACGGCACGGTCAGCCATCCCATGCTGTGGCTCAGCCTCCGCAAGGACAAGGCCCTGCACCTGGAGATCCGGGACAACGGCCCGGGGATGGCGCGGGAATCGTGGGAGAGGCCCCGCGGCTCTTTCGGGGTCAAGCTCATCAAGGTCCTGAGCCGTCAGCTGAACGGCGTGTGCGAGATGGCCTCCGCGGAAGGCACCACGCTTCGCGTGGACATACCCATGAAGCCCTATAAAAAGGCCGTATGACCGCAGGATAGCGACGGCCCCTATACATCTGACCTATGGAAGACAAAATCAGCATCCTCATCGTGGAAGATGAGGGCATCGTGGCCCTCGGCCTGGAGGACGCCCTGGAAACCGAAGGCTACCGGGTAGCCGGAACAGCGGACAGCGGTCCGGGTGCCCTGGAGATCATGAAAAAGGAAGCCGTGGACCTGGCCCTGCTGGACATCCAGATCAAGGGACACTGGGACGGCATACAGACGGCGGCGGCCCTGACGGAGGTGCGCAGCATCCCCGTTATCTTCCTGACGGCCTTCACCGACGAGGCCACCGTCAACCGCGCCAAGATGACCGCGCCGGCCGCCTTCCTCAGCAAGCCCTATCAGCCCAGGGACCTGCTCATCGCCATCGAGCTGGCCCTGCACAATTTCGCGTACCGGCGCAGGCCCGTGCCGGGGCCGCGCTTTCCCGCGGACGGACCTCTCCCGCAGGGCGGCGGCCAGAAGGAGTCGCTGCTGCTGTTCAACGACACAGTGTTCATCAAGCAGCAGTACCGTTTCGTGAAGGTGCACCTGAAGGACATCCAGTTCATCGAGGCCCAGGGCAACCATACCCGCATCGTGGCCGGCGACAGGAAATACCTGGTCCGTTACTCGCTCAACATGGTGCTGGAACGGCTGGCCCAGCCCGCCCTGGTTCGCGTGCACCGCTCCTTCGCGGTGAACCTGGAACAACTGGAGACTTTCAATGATACCGGCATCATGGTGGCGGGCCATGAGATCCCCCTGGGCCGACATTACAAGGACGGTTTCTTCAGCCATTTTGATTTCCTGTGAACAGGCAGGCCGCTGGTATACAAAATTCCGCCGTTTAGATACAAATATGTATTTTGGTCTTCGCGGATACCTATTTTAACCCGGGCATTTTTGATGCACGCTCCCTGCCCTCATGCGGCGGCTGTTTTTGGTGGCATGGCTTGGCAAACGAAAACCACCTATGAAACCGTCTATGTTCATGCGCGCCCTGGATCATGATGACATGCAGGCCGCAATGCCCCGTGACCGGGGTCACCTGCTGGCTATGCTGCAGCGTCAGCAAGAGATCGGTCGGCGGCTCTCCCGCACCACCGGTGCACTCGATGACTGCATCTCCCTGGATATCCTCCGGGAAGAAAACGACCAGCTCAGGCAGGAGATCGCCCGTATGGAGAGCGAGATCCGATACCTCGCCTGATCCCCTGGTCGCGGCTCCTTCATGCCTGCCCTCTCCCGGGTCGGGATGGAGCGCTGCGTCCCGGGCCTTTCCCGTCCTGCCGGCTGGCTGCCGGTCCGCCACATCCGCCACCGCAGCCGGACTCCCGGCCTCCGCATACAAATCTCCGCTGTTCGCATACATTCACCCCCGGACCCCTGCTCCGCTGCTTACCTTAGCCTTTGCCCGGCTGGGCGTCCGTCCCGGCGCGCTGGTCGGGGTGCCTTTAACCTAAATGCCTGAGATGAACCAGCGCTACCCTGCCGGCGGCTCCCGCCTGCTTTTCCCATTGGCCCGCCCTTGTATCCCCGATGCCCGGTGTCCCCGCCCGGCTTTTTCCCGGCGCCTGCGCCAGGCAGCCGGTCTGTGGGGCGCCCTGCTGGCCTGCTGCCTTTTTGTCCACCCTGCGGCCGGGCAGAACCAGTCCTGGGACCAGTCATCCTTCACCATTTCCCAGAATGCGGCACAGGGAACCTACGAAATTCACTTCCTGGTTTTCAATCCACTGGCTCCCAGCGTCCTTGGTCCTTTACCGGGTATCCTCGTAAGGCTCGAACTGTTCTATTCCACCGACGAAGGGGACCACTACACGCAGATTTTCCAGTACCGGCATACCCCCGCTCTGTATTCGCCCAGGAACGGGGCCTTCTTTGACCCCCCCTGGACTTATTCAGAGGGCTTCACCACCTGGATCGGCCTCAGGCTCCATGTTCAGGGCGAGCAGCAGCACATCACGCATTTCAAGGTGCGGGCGCATTGGCGGATCAGCACCGTATTCGCCGAAGACGCCGACTTTACCCGCGAAGCGCGCTTTCTATCGCTGCCCCCCGTGAAGGCCGCCGTGAGTTACCGCGCCGACGGACGTGCTGCGCTGGTCTGGAACACCACGGACGCCGACAACCTGTCGGCCAGGATCAGCCGCACGGTGGTGCTGCAGAACGGGCAGTCCCTGGACTCCACCACCCAGCAAAGCGGGACCTTTTATGTGCCGCAGGCACCCGAAGCGAGGACCTATACCCTCCGGCAATGGGCCTACAACGGCCTTATATGGACGGATACCGTCGTCACGGTGCCGGCCTTCGCCCATCCCACAGGGCTGACGGCGACTTACAACGATGAAACCGACAAAGTGGACTTGCGCTGGACCATACCGCCCGCGACCGGAGCGTATGTGAAGGCCCCTTTCAAGCTGCAGCGGGCCACCAAGGCGGACTTCAGCGACGCTGTCAACATCAGCCTCTCCGCCTACCAAAGCACCAAATACAACCCCGACTCCGTGGCTTACATGTACTCCGAGCCACCCCATGCCAACGTGTATTACCGGGTGGCTCGGGACTCGGCCGACTGGGGATGGGACCTGGCCCAGAGCGTCTATTTCAACGTGCCGCATGCCACCATAGACGACCAGTCCCAGCTCACCCTGCAGCTCAACGCCGATAAAAACCGCACCATACTCCACTGGACGCCCTCGGGGCTATGGACGCCCGGCGCGACGTTCACCATCAACCGCATCAACAACACGAACAACAGCTCCACGGCCATCAGCCTGAGCAAGGAAGACTATTATGCCGGCGTATTCGTGGATTCGCAGGTGACGGCTTGCAACGAGTACGCCTATTCGCTTCAGGTGACGCCGGCCCCCGACCTGGGCTTTGCCTCGCCCAAACCCTTCGTGACGGCGCAGCCGGTGCTGCCTGTGACGCTGGGGAAGATCGAGGGACTGCAGGGCTCTAAGGGATATTTCCCCGACCGCACCGAGCTGCGCTGGCAGAGCCATGGCAGCTTCGACAACTTCCTCATCAAGCGCAAGGTCTATGGCGAGCCCGGCGATTTCCTGCAGATCGCCACGGTACCGGGCAGCTCGGTGGGCGAGTACCAGACGGACGACAGCAAGGGTACGCCGGGGGTCTATTATGAATACCTGGTGGTCGGCGCCGTGGGCTGCAACAACACCACGATATATTCGGAAGACACGCTCTATACGGTGGGCTTCCGCGGACCGACGGGCAACATCTACGGCAGGGTGACCTACGCGAATGGCCAGGCGGTGCAAAACGCCACCGTCCGCCTGGAAAACAGGGATGCGCCCATGGGCCAGAGCATGAAATTCGACGGCTCGCCGAAGAGCTACCTGCGCCTGGATTCCCTGGTGACCCCGCTGGCTGACAGCGCCTTTACCATAGAGGCCTGGATACGGCCGGACGACGCTGCGCCCAAGAGCCAGGTGATCTTCGCCCGCGACGGGCAATACCGCCTCGGCTTCGACGCCGCGGGTCAGCTCTATTTCGACCACCAGGGGAAGCAGGTGGCCGGGCTTTACCGGAACCCCAACGGATCCTACGTCCATGTGGCCGCGGTGCAAAGCGCCGACTCGCTCTTCCTGTACCTGAACGACAGCCTGCTGGCCAGCGCCGCGGCGAAGGCGCCCGCGCCCGGCACCCCTTCCGATGTCGTCTTTATCGGCCGCTTCTCCGACGGAGGCAGCTACCGGGGCTATATCGACGAGATGCGGCTCTGGAACGTCGCACTGCCCGGGGCCAGCATTGCGCGCGATTATACCCGCGCGCTGGCCGGCAATGAGCCTGGTCTGGTCGCCTACTGGCGCTTCGACGAGACCATCGTCGACCAGTTCTACGATCTCTCGCACCAGGGAGACACCTACCACCGCAACGACGGCCATATGGATCCCTCGGCGGTCAGCCGCAGCAGCGTGGTGCCTACCTTCGACCAGCTGTCGTTCAAGGCATACACCGACTCCACCGGAAACTACATGATCGCCGGCGTCCCCTACACGGGAAGCAACGGCACCACCTACACGATCGTGCCGCTGTTCGGCACCCACCAGTTCGACCCCGTGGCGGTGAACCGCCTCTTGTCGGCCAGCTCGCCGGCCTTCACGGTGGACTTTACGGACAATTCGGCGTTCGACGTTTCCGGCTACGTGTATTACCGCGACGGCACAGTGCCGGTGCCCGGCGTCCAGTTCAAGATCGACGGGGTATACGCCCAGCAGAGCAACGGGGACCTCATCGAGACCGACCCGAACGGCCGCTTCACCATCAGCGTGCCGGTAGGCACCCACGAGGTGAAGGCCGTCAAGAACAACCATGTGTTCGTCGGGGGCGGCCGGATCATGGACGGCTCGGGACATGACCTGAACTATCAGGGCCCCGTGAGCGAGCGGGTGCTGCGGGACAGCACCACGGTGAGGCTGATCGGCCGCGTGGGGGGCGGGGCCGTGCAGGACGCTTATCCCCTCGGACATTCCCTGTCGGTCAACAACCTGGGCCGGGAGATGTCCATCAGCCTGAAGCTTTTTTCCGGGGACAAGTACGAGGTGCATTCCGGCACACCCGACACGACGGTAACGGTGTATCATTTGCTGCCCTCCGACCAGACGGATTCGGCCAAGATCCACCGCACGCGCGTGGTGTACCGGCAAAACGAGATCGTCATCTACCCCGACTCCCTGACCGGTGAGTTCGCCGCCGACATCATCCCGGAAAAGTTCAATGTCCAGAAAGTGGAGGTCACCGGCTGGGGCAACCTGCTCACGACGCAGGACGCGCTGGACCTCACGGACAAGTTCTTCACGCAGACTTCGGTCCATGCCTATGAAGATTCTGCGGAGACGGCTCCCGGAGAATGGGCGTACCACAGCTATTCGGATACCGTCTTCTACAACGAATCTTATAAAAAGATCGCCCGCGTGACGCCCACGCTCGCCATTACCCAGCTGGACGGTGGGGGACAGCCCTTGCCCTATTTCGGGGACCCCAGCTTCGAGACCCATGATCTCGCCGGCCAGTCCGAGACCATCCCGGTGGTAGACACGACGAAGAGCGGGCTGGCCAAATACCTGTTCGGCCACCCGGTGTTCCGGCAGAAAGGGCTCTACAGTTTCCGCGTGAAGGCCTATGAAGAATATCCTTTTTACGAGAGCGTCAAAGGCGACGGCACGCCCGTGATCGCCCAGGAGAACGGGAAGGACAGGATCTCCCGGGTGCCCACCGAAGACGGGCTGGTCTCCTTCTACAACAACCTGCGGGAAGGGGCCGTACAGGCCGACACCCTGGGACTCGACGCCCAGGGTGAGCGGGTCTACAGCTTCACCGTCGGCGACCCGGATATCGCGGCCATGGGCATCAAGGACCTCTCTGCGGATGTGCAGTTCGGCAGCGCCACCCATGTCAGCTGGAGCTGGGAATCCCAGCCCAAGCTGCAGGCCTTCGTGGTGGGCGGCAAGATGAGCGGGACGGACTTCGTCACCGCGGGGCCCGACGAGCTGCTGATGGTCTTGCGTGACCCCCCGGGTTCCCGGAGCTATTCCTTTGCCGAACAGGGCTCCACCGTCTCGCATACCTCTACCTATTCCGGCTCCGTGGACCAGGTGGGCGACCTCTCCCTCGTGACCAAGCTGGGTGTGGAGCTGGTGACCTTTGTAGGCCTGGGCGGCGGGGTGATCAACTCCGCGGTGACCACCACCGGCCTGGGCTTTGGCGTACACCACGAAGAGCATTATATCCATGAAGACACCAAGACCAGCACGACGACGCTGACCACCAACTTCCAGACCAGCGATGATCCGGGATACGTCGGCGCCGACGGAGACCTCTTTGTGGGCTACTCCACCAACATCACCTATGGCCAGAGCAACAACATCACCATCATCGCCCGCGATGAGCTGAAAGCCACCGACACCAAGATCTACGAGGCCGGCCCCGCCAGCCCCTATCTGCTCGTGGCCCGCTCCGGCATCAATATAGGCCAGAGCTTCGGAACGCTCTTCGCGTACCCGCAGAAGCATATAGAGCAGGTGCTGATCCCCAACCTGATCACCATTCGGAACACCATCCTGCTGCCGGAGACCACCTCGCCGGGCAATGCCCAGGCGGCGGCGGACAATACCCATACGGCCGTATATGTGTCCAAGCTCCCGGCGGACGATCCGAACTTCGGCAAGTCCAACAACGATGCCGCGGCCTTCGGCGATGCAGCCAAGACCTCGCCCTTCAACAACGGTCCCAGCTACACGATCTATTTCCCCACCGGCTCGGTGTATCGCACGGACACCATCATGACCATCAACCAGTACGTGGCGAACTGGAAAAAGCGGATGAGTGAGAACGAGATGATGAAGCTGGCGGCCCAGCCCATGCAGAACTATTCTTTCCATTCCGGTTCTCCCGTCACGTATTCGGAAACGCGGACCCTTACCCAGACCAGGAACGAATCTTTTAACTTCATCCTGTCGGGCAGCGTCTTCAACTCCACGGATGTGGACATCCTGGGCAATGGCTTTGAGTTCAGCTTCAACGAGGCCATAGGCACCGCCCAGGGCGGCAGCGTGGAAGATGAGCAGGAGAGCAGCTCTACCCTGGGCTTCACCCTGTCCTCCGACGGCGAGGACGAGTACCTCAGCGTGGACGTAGACAAGGCCCAGGACGGGGGGATGACCTTCCGCACCAAGGGCGGCGTCACGGGATGTCCCTATGAGCCGGCGACGACGACCAAGTATTATCTGCCGGGGACGGTCCTCGACCAGCCGACGGAGCGCATCGAGGTGCCCAACCTGGCGGTGGACGCCCCCGTGGTCAACGGGGTGCCGGCCACCCGCAACGCCAGCTACCAGCTGTACCTGCGCAACGAGTCCGAGGCCAAGCTGCCGGCGTCCTTTGTCCTCACCTATGCAGACATCGACAGCGTGAAAGGGGCTACCCTCGCGGTGGACGGCTCGCCCATTGGTGGCCAGGGCCGCGAGATCACGGTGCCCTACGGGGAAACCGTGACCAAGGTGCTGACCCTCACCCGCGGGCCCCAGGCGATGGACTACAACAACATACCGGTGATCCTCCGCTCCTCCTGTCAAAGCGACATCGCCGACACGGTGCTGCTGTCAGCGCATTTCGTGCCCTCATGCTCGGACATCCACCTGGCCCTGCCCGCAGCGCAGTGGATACTGAACAGCGAATCGGAGGTCAACGCCAGCCAGCAGCATATCCTGCCGGTGCGCATAGACAAGTTCGACGTGAACAACAGCCTTTTCGATCATATCGAACTGCAGGTCAAGCCTTCTTCCGCCAGCGGTTGGAGCACGGTGATGAAGTTTTATGCCGATTCGGCGCATTACAAGGCCGCCCAGGGTGAGCGGGCGGTGATCACCAACCCTGAGGCCATCGTGTACAACCTGGTGATGGATGACGGCGCCTTCAGCGACCAGCCCTACGACATCCAGGCCGTGGCGGTCTGCGCGCTGGGACCCGGCAGCTTCGTGATGACGCCTTCCAATATGGTGAGCGGCCTGAAGGACACCTATACGCCCCGCCTGTTCGGGACGCCCCAGCCCGCCAACGGGGTGCTGGGCGTGGAGGATGACATCCGCCTCAATTTCAACGAGCCCATCGCCGCGGGCCTGCTCACGCAGAACGCCTTCCAGGTCACGGGCATACGCAACGGCACCGAAGGGGATCACAGCGTCTCTGTGCGCCTGGACGGCCAGACGGGCTTCCTGGCCACGGAATTCGACAAAAACCTGACCGGCAAGGACCTGACCGTTGAGCTGTGGGTGCTGGCCGACGGCCTCTCCGCCGGCACGGTGTTCAGCCACGGCCAGCCCGGCAACGCCCTGGAGATCGCCTTTACGGCGCAGGGGCGCCTGGCGGTCACCGTGGGCAGCAAGACCGTGGAGAGCGACAAGCCCGTCAGCTACCAGGACGGGAACTGGGCGCATGTGGCCCTGGTATACCATACGCAGACGGGCACCGTCTCCGCCTACTACAACTATGTGGAGATGATCCACGACGTGAACGTAGGGCCCTACACGGGGACCGGCCATTTTGAGTTCGGCCGCAGCATAGCCGAGGCCCGAAATTATTTTGCCGGCCGCATGCACGGCGTCCGCGTGTGGACGCAAGCCCTCAGCGCGGTGCGCCTGCAGACGGGCAGCCTCACGAGGCTGTCCGGCGCCGAGAGTGGGCTGCTGGCCTACTATCCCATGACGGAGGGCAAGGGCAGCGTCGCCTACGACAAGGCCCACGGGGCCAACGCCGTCCTGCAGGGCAGCTGGTCCACACCGCCGGGGCGCTCCGTAGCCCTGGAGGGCAACGGCTACCTGAAGCTGAACACCGCCTCGGTGCCGCTGACCGCCGACATGGATTACACCATGGGGCTATGGTTCAAAGGGCGCCCGGGGCAGCAGGATGCGACGCTGGCGGCCAACGGCCTGGGCGACGGCAGCGACCCCGGAGGATCGGAGAACCTCTTTTTCCTGGGCTTTGAGCACGGGGTGCTGACCTACCGCAACAACGGCTTCAGCCTGCAGGCCGACGGGCAGTACCTGGACGGACAGTGGCATCATGTGGCCGTGGCGGTGAACCGCAACGCCGGCGTGGTGCAGCTCTATGTCGACGGGGTGCTGAACAACTTTGCCGACGCCCGTTCCCTCGGCGGCCTGGCGGCGGCCTACATTTACCTGGGCGCCCGCGCCTACTTCACCCCCACCGACGGGGTAAACCCGACCATAGACGATTATTTCCAGGGGCAGGTGGATGAGTTCCGCCTCTGGAACACCTACCTCAACCAGACCCTGATCCAGGAGAAGAACAATGTCCGGCTGGCCGGCGACGAGCTGGGGCTGCTGGCCTATTATCCCTTCGAGCACTATCACGAGGTGCAGAACAACCAGGAGCTGGAGTTCACCTATGCCGACCTGACCCTGCACAGCGACGGCCAGCCTGCCGCGCCCCCCGCCCTGGCGGTGCAGGCGCAGCCCTCGGAGGACATGGCTCCCGTCAAGGACCGCGGACCGGTGGACAACCTCAGGTTCGACTTCGTGGTGAACAACGACGCCCTCATCATCAACCTGCTGGAGGAACCCCACGACATCGACAAGACCATTGTCACTTTCCGGGTGAAGGATGTCCGCGACGTGCATGGCAACAAGATGCACTCGCCGGTGACCTGGACGGCATATATAGACCGCAACCAGCTGAAATGGAGCGAGGATGAGCTCCAGTTCACCAAGGACCTTCATGCCCCGCTGAGCTTCGATGCAGACATCGAGAACCATGGCGGCAGCGTAGAGCACTTCAGCCTCGACCAGCTGCCCGCCTGGCTGACGGCCTCGCCGGCCAGCGGCACCGTGGATCC
Organism: uncultured Chitinophagaceae bacterium; assembly: GCA_966252445.1. Classification (GTDB taxonomy): domain Bacteria; phylum Bacteroidota; class Bacteroidia; order Chitinophagales; family Chitinophagaceae; genus CBINPH01. The sequence continues at coordinate 28,353 of CBINPH010000002.1, forward strand.
CCAGGGTCGCCAGACCATCCATTTTACGGTCAACAGCGGCCTCAATGCCGGCAGCGTGGACGAGGTGGTGTATCTGCGCAACGACAACGGAGAGACCGAAGGCCTGCAGGTGAATGTGCGGGTGCGCGCCCCGGAGCCGGCCTGGACGGTGAACCCCGCCGACCACAAATATGCCATGACCATATACGGCAAGATCCGTATCGACGGTGTGTTCTCTGCCGACGCCGAGGATAAGCTGGCCGCCTTCAGCGGCGGCCGCTGCGTGGGCGTGACGACGAATACCTATAATGCCGGCAACGATATCTGGTATGCCTTCCTGACGGTCTACGGCGACTCGGCGACGGCGGGGCCGCTGGAGTTCCGCCTCTGGGATGCCAGCACGGGAAAGACCTACCAGGGCCTGCCCAGCACGGCGGTATCCTTTGCGAACAACGCCATCGCCGGCACGCCGCGGGAACCCGTGATCATCGACGGCAGGGAGATGCAGTTCCAGGATATACCGCTGGTGAAAGGCTGGAATTGGATATCGTTCAACCTGGGCAGCCCGGCGCTGTCCGACGTCAACGCCGCCCTGGCCAACGGCAGCTGGCACTCCGGGGACATCGTCAAAAACGAACTGCTCGGCTTCGACCAGTACTCGTCCATCGGCAGCTGGGTGGGCTACCTGCCCGGGCTCAACAACAGCGCCCTGTTCATGCTGCAGACGAGCGAGGCCCAGACCCTGAGCACCAGCGGCAGCCCCCTGGACCTGAAGGCCAACCCCATCACCATCCTGGGGGGGCGCTGGAACTACATCGGCTACCTGCCGCAGGTCAACCTGCCCCTGGCGGAGGCCCTGGCCGGCTACGAGGCTTCCGAGAACGATGTGATCAAGTCGCAGACGGGCTTCGCCATGTATGATCCGGACCTGGGCTGGGTGGGCAACCTGAGCTACCTGGAGCCCGGCAAGGGTTACATGCTGCTGCGCACGGCCGCCGGCAACACGACGCTGGTCTATCCCGAGACCCGGGGCAGCCTGGACATCCACCGCCAGGCATCAGGTGATCCCCTGCACGCCAACGGAGAGCCCCTGCCTGGCCTGTACCGCTTTGCGGAAAACATGACCCTGATCGCCGTGACCGACAGCGGCGCCGGGGTGAAGCCCGGCGACCGGCTGATGGCCTATGTGGGCGGTGAGCTGCGCGGCCAGGCCGTCGCCGCCACCGATCCCGTGACGGGGCAGGCGGCTTTCTTCCTCAATGTGTCCGGCGACCAGGCGCTGCCCCTGACCTTCGCCCTGCAGCGCGGCGGCGAGCTGTTGCCCTCGTCCACGGTGCTGACCTACCGCTCCAACACCATGGCCGGTGACCTGGGTCATCCCCTGGTGGTCAGCTTCCGCCGGGAAACAGGACCGGGGACCGGCGCCCTGCGCCTCTTTCCCAACCCCTTCGCCGACCGGGTGTACCTGCGTCTGCAACTGCCTGCCATCCCAGCCACCCACCGGGTACAGCTCTCGGTGTATGACCTGCGGGGTGCCCTGCTGCTGCAGCGGGCGCCCGAGCAAGCCGGCGCCGGGGAGTACCAGACCGCATGGGACGGGCGCGATGCCCGCGGTGCGGAGCTGCCGAACGGGGTATATATTATCCGCCTGACGGTAGATGGAGAGGCGCGCAGCGTCAAGGTGATGAAATTCCGATGAGGAGGGTGGCGGCGCGGGTCGCCGCTGCTCAAAAACCGATGATCATGAAGAGATACCTATGCGTTCTGGTGGTCCTGCTGCTGGCCGGCATCTATGCCTGCAAGAAGGACAAGACATTCAAGACCTTCCCGCCGCCGGCCTGGTCCGCCGACACGACGGGCACCTATCCCTTATCCATGACGGCGGTGCTGCGCCTCCCCGACAACCTGCAGGCCAACCTGCGGGCCGGTGATGAGCTGGGGGCTTTCATCGGCGAGGAATGCCGGGGCAGGGGCGTGGTGGTGCAGGCCGGCGGGGATCCGGTGTTCTTCGTGCTGATCCGGGGCACGGCGTCGGAGACCGGCATGGTCAGCTTCCGCTATTATGCCAGCGGCAGCCGCTATATCTACCGCACGGGGGATGTCATGGCCTTCGCCGTGGACGGCAACTATGGCACCGTGGACGGGCCGGTGGTCCTGCGGGGCCTGAAGCCGGAGGACTAGGCCGGTGGTCCCGGTCAGGGGGAGCCCGCAGCCCGACGAAACGGGAAGTTTCGTATTTTTAGCGGCCGGGCTGCAGGCCCGGCATCTCAACAGCTGCCCATGAACCGACCATCCATCCTGCCCCTCCTCGCCCTGCTCGCCCTGGGGGCCTGCCAGGGCCACGACCCCGCCGGCGCGCCGGCCTACCCCCAGACCCGTCAGGGGACGGCGGCCGACACGTTCTTCGGCATCCGGGTGCCTGATCCCTACCGCTGGCTCGAGAACGACACGGCGGAGGAGACCCACGCCTGGGTGAAGGCGGAAAACGAGGTGACGGACGCGTACATGACACGCATTCCTTTTCTGGACAAAATCAGGGAGGAACTGCGCACCCAGATGAACTATGCCCGCATGACGGCGCCCTCGCGGCACGGCGACTACAGCTATGTATACCGCAACACGGGCCTGCAGAACCAGTCGGTGCTGTGGCGCATGCGGGACCCCGCCGACACCGCCGCTGCCGAAGTGTTCCTGGACCCCAACACCTTCGCCGAAGGCGGACGCGTCAGCCTGCAGGGGACCTCCTTCACCCGCGACGGCAGCCTGATGGCTTACCTGCTCTCCATGGGAGGCTCCGACTGGCGGGAAGTGGTGGTCCTGGATACGCGTACGGGCAAGCCGGTAGGGGATACCCTGCATCACCTCAAGTTCAGCGGCGTCGCCTGGAAAGGCAACGAAGGCTGTTACTACAGCACCTACGAGGTGCCTGAGGGCGCCAGCCGCCTCACCTACAAGACCACGCGGCATACCTTGTACTATCATCGCCTGGGCACTCCGCAGTCGGAAGACCGGTTCGTGTTCGGCGGGGACCGGCAGCCGCACCGCTACATCGGGGCCTACCTCACCGAGGACCAGCATTACCTGGTGATCACGGCAGCCGAGACGACGACAGGCAATGAGCTGTACATCCAGGACCTGACGCAGCCCGGCGCGCCGGTACAGCCCGTGGTCACGGGGTATGGCAGCGAGCAGTATGTGGCCGACAACGTGGGCAGCACCCTGTATATCCATACCAACCGCGATGCTCCGCATTACCGCCTGGTGCGTGTCGACGCGGCCCATCCCGGGCCGGAGCACTGGAAGGATGTCATCCCCGAGGCCCCGCAGGTGCTGGACCTGAGCTCCGGCGGCGGTTATTTTTTCGCACGTTACATGGACGATGTCAAGGACAGGGTGTACCAGTACGACTACCAGGGCCGCCGTATCCGCGAGGTCAGCCTGCCGGCCGCCGGTTCGGCCAGGGGCTTTGATGCGCTCCGCGGCGACACGGTGCTGTACTACACCTTCACCTCCTTCACTTATCCGTCGACGGTATACCGGTACAGCATCGCCGACGGGCGTTCCACCCTCTACTGGAAACCGGATCTGGATTTCAATCCCGATGACTTCGTCACCGAGCAGGTGTTTTACCGGAGCAAGGACAGCACCCGTGTGCCCATGTACATCGTCTACCGCAAGGGCCTGAAGCGCGACGGCAGCAACCCCACTTACCTGTATGGCTACGGAGGCTTCAACATCTCCCTCATGCCCTCATTCAGCAGCACCCGCATGGTCTGGCTGAAGCACGGCGGCATCTATGCCCAGCCCAACCTGCGCGGCGGCGGCGAGTACGGGGAAGCCTGGCACCTGGCGGGGACCCGCATGCAGAAGCAGCACGTGTTCGACGATTTTATCGCGGCGGCTGAATACCTCATCCGCGAGCGCTATACCTCCTCTTCGCGCCTGGCCATCGCCGGCGGCTCCAACGGGGGGCTGCTGGTCGGCGCGACGATGACGCAGCGGCCCGACCTGATGCGGGTGGCCCTGCCGTCCATCGGCGTGCTCGATATGTTGCGTTACCATCGCTTTACGGCGGGGGCGGGATGGGCCTCCGACTACGGCACGGCCGAGGACTCCCTGGCCATGTTCCGCTACTTGCTGGGCTATTCCCCCCTGCAAAACGTCCGGGCCGGAACCGCGTATCCGGCCACGCTGATCTGGACGGCAGACCATGATGACCGGGTGGTGCCGGGGCACTCCTTCAAATTCGCGGCCGTCCTGCAGGCGGCGACGGCGGGGCCCGAGCCGGTGCTGATCCGCATCCAGACGAATGCGGGCCATGGCACGGGCATGGACCTGGAGCGGGTGATCGACCAGCAGGCCGAAGCCTATGGCTTCGCCTGGCATGCGATGGGCGTAAACCCCTGGCCGTGATACCCCAGGGTCTGGATGATTTCTGCACGGTTTTTGTTCTGGACAGGTATCGCCGGATTTCCCCGGAGAATATTATCTTTATCGCATGGTGGACCTGTTCTCCCAGACTGACATGCCCGAACCGGCGGGAAATCCGACGAAAAAGGCCAGCGCAGGCAAGAAAAGGGGACGAACATCGCTGTCGGAGCCCTATGATGGGGAAGTGTTGCGTATGGTGCGGGCCATGGAACTGACCAAGCGCTACTATCCCATCGGGGAGGTCGCCGAAATGTTCCGGGTAAACACTTCGCTGATCCGGTACTGGGAAAAAGAATTCGATATCCTCAAGCCCAAGAAGAACCGCAAGGGAGACCGCTTGTTCCGCCCGGAAGACATCCGTCACCTGGAGCTGATCTATTACCTGCTCCGGGAACGCAAGTTCACCATCGAGGGCGTGCGCAAGAAGCTGCGGGAGGACCGCAAAGGCATGGAGCAGAACTTCGAGATGGTACAGTCTTTGCAAAAGGTAAGACGTTTTTTAGTGGAACTCAAGGATCAGTTGTGATCCCCAGTTGATCGTTATGCACAGGAAAATCTTTTTTGTTTCGATACTCTTTGCGGCGCTCTGCCTCGGGGCCTTTTCACCCGCCTTCGCCCAAGAGGGCGCGTCCCGTGTGGAGATGGACGCCCAGGGCAACAAGGTGCTGCTGGGCCGCATCACCGAAAAGATGCTGGCCAATGATTCGGCCTTCCTCTGGTTTTTTACCGGGGTAAACCGCTACCGGCCGGACACGGCGTGGACCAAATACATCAGCGCCTACCGGGATAGCTTCGACGTGGTGGTCTTCGCCGGCACCTGGTGCGAGGACTCCAAGCGGCTGCTGCCCCAGTTCTACCGGGTGATGCTGTCCTCCAGCTATCCGGCTTCCCGCATCCAGCTCTATGGGGTCGACCGACAGAACCACAGCCCCGGCGGCGAGGAGAAGCCTTACGATCTCGTGAAGACGCCCACCATCATTCTGCTCCGCCATGGCCAGGAGCTGGGCCGCATCGTGGAAAAGGCCAACCGCAGCGTGGAAGCCGACATGGTGATGATCCTCGACCGCATGTTCGCGCCCGCCGAAGCCGAAGACAGCAGCTCGACACCCTGATCCTGTTTTTATGCGCCGCCGGTCCGGCGGAACTTCCTACATTTGTCCGGAATTCCGGACAGGGACGCGCCTGTCAGCTAACGCAGCCCCATGGCCAACCCGCATCTGCATCCCGGCGAAGAGCCCCTCAGCCCTGGCGAACAGGAGCTGGAGAACAGTTTGCGCCCACGCGAGATCACCGACTTCGCGGGGCAGGAGCGGATCATCACCAACCTGAAAGTATTCATCCAGGCCGCCCAGATGCGCGGCGATCCCCTGGACCATATCCTCTTCCACGGCCCGCCGGGGCTGGGCAAGACTACCCTGTCGCGCATCGTGGCCCGGGAGCTGGGTGTCAACATCCGAGAGACCTCCGGTCCCGTGATCGAGAAACCCGGGGACCTGGCCGGCCTGCTGACGGGGCTGGAACAGCGCGATGTGCTGTTCATCGACGAGATCCACCGCCTCAGCAATGTCGTTGAGGAATATCTCTATGCGGCGATGGAAGACTTCCGCCTTGACATCATGATCGACTCGGGCCCCAACGCCCGCTCGGTACAGATCACGCTGCATCCTTTCACCCTGATCGGCGCCACCACCCGCTCGGGGCTGCTCACCGCCCCCCTGTTGTCCCGCTTCGCCATACGCTCCCGCCTGGAATATTATTCGGCGGAGGTGCTCAGGGGCATCGTGCGCCGCTCCGCCGACCTGCTGCAGACACGCATCAGCGACGAGGCGGCCGCGGAGATCGCCCGCCGCAGCCGCGGCACCCCCCGCATCGCCAACGGCCTGCTGCGCCGCATGCGCGACTTTGCGCAGGTGATGGGGGACGGCACTATAGACCTGGGGATCGCCCGCTTCGGGCTGCAGGCCCTCAATGTGGATGAATACGGCCTGGACGACATGGACAACCGCATTCTCACGACCATTATCGAAAAATTCAAGGGCGGCCCCGTGGGCATCAACACCATCGCCACGGCCGTGAGCGAGGAAGCCGGCACCATCGAGGAGGTCTACGAGCCCTTCCTGATCCAGGAAGGCTTTATCAAGCGCACTCCCCGGGGCCGCGAGGCCACGGAAAAAGCCTACAACCACCTGGGCAAGCCCTTCGGGGGCGCCGGGATGCTGTTCTGAAGAAGATGTTCCGGGCCTGCAGGCCGGATCAGCCCTTGCGCGGAGGGTCCACCAGCCGGAAGCCGTTGCCGTGGATGTTGACGATTTCTATGTCGGGATCTTTCCGGAGGTATTTGCGCAGCTTCGCGATGTAGACGTCCATGCTGCGCCCGTTGAAGTAGGTGTCGCTGCCCCAGATCTTTTTCAGCGCCTGCTCCCTGGGCAACAGGTCGTTCTTGTGCTCGCAGAGCATGCGCAGCAACTCGTTTTCCTTGGGGGACAGGGTATACGATTCGTCGCCGAGGGTGAGGGTCCGCAGCCTGGCGTTGAAGCGGAAGTGGCCCAGCGTGAACTCGACCCGCTCCTCCTCCCGGTTGTTGAGCTCCTGGTTGCGCTTCAGCACGGCCCTGATCTTCAGCAACAGCAGCTCGCTGTCGAAGGGCTTGGTGATGTAGTCGTCGGCGCCCAGCTTGTAGCCCTGGATGATGTCGTCTTTCATGTTCTTGGCAGAGATGAAGAACAGCGGGACATCCGGATCCACGTCGCGGATCTCCTCGGCCAGGGTGAAGCCGTCCATGTTCGGCAT
>CBINPH010000003.1:0-34959 GCA_966252445.1 uncultured Chitinophagaceae bacterium
GTATACCCGGACGAACCTGGACCTGCAGCGCGGGCATTTCCGGGTGAGGGGCGATACGGTAGACATCAACCTTCCCTACCTGGACTTCGGATACCGGGTCAGCTTCTTTGGCGACGAGATCGACGAGATCGAGCGTTTCGACCCGGACAGCGGACGCCGCCTGGGCCTTATGGACAATGCGGCCATATACCCGGCCAACCTGTACGTGGCACCCAAGGACCGGATGCAGCAGATCATTTTCGAGATCCAGGACGAGCTGGCGTCCCAGGAAGCCTATTTTACCTCCATCGGAAAGCTGGAAGAAGCCCAACGCCTGCATGAAAAGGTGAACCATGACCTGGAAATGATCCGGGAGCTGGGCTACTGCAACGGCATAGAGAACTATTCCCGCTTTTTCGACCGGCGGCGGCCCGGCGAGCGCCCCTTCTGCCTCCTGGATTACGTCCCCGAGGATTACCTGACGGTCATCGACGAAAGCCATGTCACCATCCCGCAGGTCAGCGGCATGTACGGCGGCGACCGGGCGCGCAAACTGAACCTGGTGGAATACGGGTTCCGCCTTCCTTCCGCCCTGGACAACCGCCCCCTCAACTTTCACGAGTTCGAGCATCTGCTGAACCAGACCATCTATATGAGCGCCACCCCCGGCAAATATGAGCTGGAAAAGACCGAGGGCCTGGTCATCGAGCAAGTGGTGCGTCCCACGGGGCTGCTGGACCCGCCCATCGAGATCCGTCCCAGCCAGAACCAGATCGACGACCTGCTGGACGAGATCGACAACCGGGCCAGGCGGGGCGAGCGGGTGCTGGTCACCACCCTGACCAAGCGCATGGCCGAGGAGCTGGATAAATACCTGCACCGCATACAGATACGCTCCAAGTATATCCACAGCGAGGTGGATACCCTGGAACGCGTGGAGATCCTCCGGGAACTCCGGCTGGGGACCATAGATGTCCTGGTGGGCGTCAACCTGCTGCGGGAAGGGCTGGACCTCCCCGAGGTCACCCTGGTGGCTATCCTGGATGCCGACAAGGAAGGTTTCCTGCGCAACGAGACCTCCCTGACCCAGACCGCGGGCCGGGCGGCCCGCAATGCCGAGGGGCTGGTCATCTTTTACGCCGACCAGATCACCGAAAGCATGCAGCGCACCATCGACGAGACCAACCGGCGCCGGGAAAAGCAGATCGCCTACAACGAGGCCCACGGCATTATACCCACCACGGTCCAAAAATCACGCGACCAGATTTTTTCCCAGACCGCTGTGCTGGACATCAAGACGTTCGACGAAAACTCCCCCTATGCCATCCCGGAGGGCCTGCCTACCCTGGAAGAGGAGCAGGAGAGTTACACCAGCGCAGCGGAGTTGGAAAAAGCCATTGCCCGGGTGCGCAAGGCCATGGACAAGGCTGCCAAGGACCTGGATTTCATGGAAGCCGCCCGGCTTCGGGACCGCATGTATGCCCTCCAGGAACGGCTGAAGGCCCTGCAGGCCTAAGACGAATTAAAATAAATTATATATAACGATTTTCAGGGTTCCATCTCTGTTTTTGCCAGCTTTCTCCCTCAAAAACCAAAAAATTTCCCTGACGCCGAAATTTTTTCTGTTAAATGAATTAATATTTTTTTAATTCGATGTAAATTATTCTGACAATATTTATATAAATACTAACAAAACTCTAGTTTAATTTAATTTAATACAATTTTCAGTTTTATTATTTGATATATTGACATGTATAGTAATTTTGCTTTGAAATTATATTTCACAGTAAAATTATTATAATATGAAAAAGGTAGCCTTCAAAGAGTGGATTCCCTTTCTTCTCCTGGCCGTTGTAGCCGTTACCGGCATGCTCGTCAGCCCCGGAAAGCTGGTGTCCCAGGACGGCATGGTGCCGGCTGATATGGCCTGGATCATCGTAGCCAGCACCCTGGTCTTTTTAATGACTCCCGGGCTTTCCTTTTTCTATGGCGGCATGGTGAGCCGGAAGAACATCATCTCCACCATGCTCCAGAGCTTCATCGCCACGGGGCTGATCAGCGTACTCTGGGTGGTGGTGGGCTTCAGCCTGGCCTTTGGAGACTCCTTTCACGGGCTGATCGGCAACCCCTTCACCCATTTCTTTTTCCGCGGGGTGATCGACGGGGCCCCCTGGTCCCTGGCGCCGACCATACCCCTGTTGCTCTTCGCCCTGTTCCAGCTGAAATTTGCGGTCATTACCCCTGCCCTGGTCTGCGGGGCCGTGGCCGAAAGGATACAGTTCAAAGCCTATCTCCTGTTCATGGTCCTGTTCAGCTTGGTGATCTATGCACCCATCGCTCACTGGACCTGGCATCCGGAAGGTTTCCTGTTTAACCTCGGCGTGCTGGATTTTGCCGGAGGGACGGTGGTTCACATCTCCGCCGGCTGCGCCGCCCTGGCAGGCGCCCTGGCCCTGAAGCGCCGCCGTGCCCACATGGAACGCCGGGAACTGCAGCCCGCCAATATCCCCTTCGTGCTGCTGGGTACCGGCCTGCTGTGGTTCGGCTGGTTTGGCTTCAACGCGGGCTCGGCGCTGGGCGCCAATGAGCTGGCCGTATCCGCCTTCGCCACCACGAACACCGCCACGGCCGCCGCCGGCCTGAGCTGGATATTTTTCGATGCCATCCGGGGCCGCAAGCCTTCCGCCCTCGGCTTCTGCGTGGGCGCCGTGGTCGGCCTGGTGGCCATTACGCCGGCCGCCGGTTTTGTGGGCATCCCCCAGAGCATCTGCATCGGCTTCACCGCCGCCATCATCTCCAACCTGGCCGTGTACTGGAAGAACAAGTCTGCCATTGACGACACCCTGGATGTCTTCCCCTGCCACGGCATCGGCGGCATGGTGGGCATGTTGATGACAGGCCTTCTGGCATCGACCGCCATCAACGGCGGCGGCGCGAATGGCTGGTTCTATGGAAATTTCACGCTGTTCTGGCATCAGCTGCTGGGCATGGTAATCGTCGTGGTCTACAGTTTCTGCATGGGCTACGGCATCTTTAAGCTGGTCAACCTGATCTACCCCCTGCGCGTCAGCGAGGAAGACGAGGCCGTCGGCCTGGATCTGAGCCAGCACGAAGAAAGATACCACCCCAACGGAGAGCCCTCCGTCTCGGGTGCCCAGTTCACCTTCGAATATGTATAAGGAACACCCCCATTTTTGGATTGATTGGCGCAAGGGACCTTCATTCGTTATCCAAAATCCCTTAATCATGAAAAAAATGTGCGTACTGATCCTTGGACTTTTTCCGGCCCTGTCGGCCGCGGCGCAGGACACCACCCTGCAGGACACACCGCCCCCGCTTATTTCGGGCTATGCGGACGTATACTACAAGTACAACTTCAATGAAAATGTGACAGACAACAAGACCAGCTTCACGAACGCACACAATTCCTTCGAGTTGGGCATGATCTCCGTAAAGGTCCAGCACAGCTTTGGCCAGGTCAGCCTGCTGGGAGACCTGGGCTTCGGAAAGCGGGCCCAGGAGTTCTCCTACAACGATGAAGGCAGTTCCCTGGCGGTCAAGCAGCTCTACCTCAGCTATGCGCCGGCGGACTGGATATCCTTCTCCATGGGAAGTTTCGCCACCCATGTGGGATACGAGCTGGTAGATGCGAACCTGAACCGGAACTATTCGATGTCGTACATGTTCTCCTACGGTCCCTTCTTCCATACCGGCCTGAAGGTGAACTTTACCGCGGGCGCGAACACCTTCATGGCCGGGGTCTTCAATCCGACGGACTACAAGTATGCGCCACTGGACAGCAGGAAATACCTGGGCGCGCAGTGGGGCTTCCATCCGGAGGGCAGCGGATTCCAGTCCTACCTGAATTACATCGGGGGCAAGGACATGGATGACGTACGAAACGATCAGTTCGACCTGGTCATTACCTACCAGCTGGGCGAGCAGTTTTCTCTGGGCTACAACGGCACCTACAGCCATTACAAGCTTCCCGGAGGAGAAAAGCCTTCCTGGTGGGGATCCGCCCTGTACCTGAACGGCGACTTCAATGATCATGCAGGGTTGACCCTGCGGGGAGAATATTTCTCCGACCAGGACGGGCTGAAGGTCTTCACGGACACCGATGCCTTTCCGGACGGCGGCCAGGTCCTGAGCCTGACCCTCTCCCTGGACTACAAAATCGGCCCGCTGACACTGATCCCCGAGCTGCGCCTGGACAATGCCTCCGAGAAGCTCTTCAACAAACCAAACGGAAACCCTGTGAAAAGCTCCCCTTCCGCCCTGTTTGCCGCCATCTATACTTTCTGAGGCTGAAAAACCGGGGTGGGTAGGTCCCTGACCTCCTGTTATCCCAAAGTCGTTCAGGGGGCTGTCATTCGGCAGCCCCCTGTAGCGATGCAGGGCGCCCGGGGAGAAGGTATCTGTAAGCCTATCCCGCAGAGTCCGATTCGATGACGTATCTTGTATGGGCTTCCGGTCCCCGGTTGCCCGTTGGGGTATCTGCTGCAACGGCGCGGCGGGGAAGCGGCTGTGTGATGGTACCGCCGCCGGAGGCACAGGCTGCCTTTGGGTTATGCCAGATTAGTCGGTTGTCAAACACACTGGCATATGAAGACAATATGTTTGTTCCTGCTTGTCCTGGCCGGCCTCCATGGCAGCCCGGCCAGGGCCCAGGCGGGAGACCAGGAGGGCATCATGGGCTTTTCCCGGCCACATGCTGCAGTGCAGCGGGTTTTGGAACACCGCTTTGATACGGCCTTGCATGCGCCGCAAATGCAGGCCTGGATGCGTCGGCTGTCGGCACATCCCCACCATGTCGGCTCCCCCTATGATGCCGCCAACGCCCGCTTTTTAGATTCTTTGCTGCGGAGCTGGGGTTTGGAGACGCGTATCGATACCTATTATGTGCTGTTCCCTACCCCGCGCCTGCGGAAGCTGTCGTTGGTGAGCCCGCGAAAATATGAGGCGTCGCTGCAGGAAAAGGTTCTCCCCGAGGACCCCTATACGGCACAAACCGGGGAGCAGCTGCCGCCGTACAATTGTTACTCCGCAGACGGCGATGTCACGGCCGAGCTGGTTTTCGTGAACTACGGCGTCCCCGACGATTACCGGAAACTGGCCGAGATGGGGGTAGATGTGCGGGGAAAGATCGTCCTGGCGAAATATGGCGGGTCCTGGAGGGGCATCAAGCCCAAGGTCGCGCGGGCCCATGGGGCCCTGGGTTGCATCATATATTCGGATCCGGAGGATGACGGGTATTACCAGGGGGATGTCTATCCCCTCGGCGCCTACAAGAATGCCTATGGTGTCCAGCGGGGCAGCGTATCAGACATGCCCGTATACCCCGGTGACCCCCTCACACCCGGTTATGCGGCCACCAGGGATGCCCGCCGCCTCCCGCTGAAGGATGCACCTACCATCATGCAGATACCCGTGCTGCCGATTTCCTACCATGATGCGCAGCCCCTGCTGGAAGCTCTGGGAGGGCCGGTGGCGCCGGCCGGCTGGCGCGGGGCATTACCCCTGACTTATCATGTAGGCCCCGGTCCGGCGACCGTGCATTTGACATTGGCCTTCGACTGGACGGTAAGGCCCATTTACAATGTCATGGCCGTCATCCGCGGACAAAGCTATCCGGATCAATGGATCCTGCGCGGCAACCATCACGATGCCTGGGTGAACGGGGCTGCCGACCCGGTCAGCGGCCTGGTGGCCGCCCTGGGCGAGGCCCAAGCCCTGGGGCGGCTCATGAAGCAGGGGTGGAGGCCCCGCCGAACCATCGTCTATGGCTTCTGGGACGGTGAGGAGCCGGGATTGCTGGGCTCGACCGAGTTTGTGGAAGGACATGCAGCCGAGCTGGGGGCCAAAGCCGTGGCCTATATCAACAGCGACAACAACGGCCGGGGTTTTCTTTATGCCGGAGGGTCGCACAGCCTGGAGGCTTTTTTGGGAGAGATCGCCATGGCGGTCCCCGATCCTGAAACGGGGGTCAGCATAGGACAGCGGCTCCTGGACGCGCGTTCCCTGCATTCGGGAAAGACCGTTGACCAGATCCGCATAGGCGCCCTCGGCTCCGGCTCCGATTATTCTCCTTTCCTGCAGCACCTGGGGATCGCCTCCCTGAACCTGGGCTTTGGCGGGGAAGATGGGGGAGGAGAGTACCACACCATATACGACACCTATACGCTCTTTACCCGGTTCAAGGATCCGGGGCTGGCCTACGAGGTGGCGCTGGCCAAGGTGGCCGGCAGGGCTGTGCTGCGGCTGGCCGAGGCCGACGTGCTGCCTTTCGAGTTCCGCGGTTTCTACCGAACCGTGGCGGGATATGCCCGGGAAGTGCTTCAGCTTGCCGAGGACCGGCGGGGCATGGCGGCCTTCCGCAACAAAGCCGGCCGGGACAGCCTGTACCGGCGTGCGGCCGATCCCCGCAGAACCTTTGTAGCGCCGCCGGCGGAGCCGGAAGTGCCCTATTTTCATTTTGCGTCCCTGCAAAATGCCCTCCGGGCCCTGGACGACAGCAGCGCAGCCTATGCCGGGGCGCTTCGGGCGCTGTGGGAGCGGGGCGATACCGCCGCCATGGCGGCGCTGAACCGGCAACTGTTTCTGGGCGAGCGTCATCTCAGCTCGGCGCAGGGCCTGCCCGGGCGTCCCTGGTACCGTCACATGATCTATGCGCCGGGGCTGTTCACCGGTTATGGCGTCAAGACGCTGCCGGGTATCCGCGAAGCCATTGAGGAAGGCCGCTACGGAGAGGTGGATGCGCAGATCGCCAGGACCGCCGAAGCCCTCGAAAATTTCAGTGCATGGCTGGGAGGGCTGCTGCCCTGATCATAATATCATTTCCATTATCTTTGCCGATTTGATCAAAGGTTCAGTATGGAATACAAGGACATCGTTTCAGTAACCGGCATGAGCGGACTCTTTCAGTTGCTGTCGACCAAGAGTGATGGAGCCATCCTCCGCTCGCTGGACGACCAGGTGGCCCGCTTCGTCCCGACGCGGACGCACAACTTCACCCCCCTGGAAAGCATCGAAGTTTTCACGACGGGCGACAACGTAACCCTGGCCGATGTGTTCCGTGCCATGCAGGAAAAGGAAGACACTCATCCGCTCCCTGCGGCCGGCGCCGAGAGTGGGGCAATCAAGGCTTATTTCCGGGAAGTATTTCCTGCCCTGGATGAAGAAAGAGTTTATGTCAGCGACATGAAAAAGATGCTGAAATGGTATCCCGTGCTCAAAGAACATGACTTGCTGAAAGTCGAGGATGCTGCCGCTGAAGCTGAAGAAACCCCCGCAGAGGAAACGCCGGCGGAAGAGGCCTCGGCAGCCGAGAAGGCTCCTGAGCCTGCACCGGCAAAAAAGAAAAAGAGTGCTGCGGCGTCTGCCAAGAAAGCCGACAGCGGGGAGAAGGCCCCCAAGGAAAAAGCACCCGCCGAAAAGAAGAAGGCCGCACCCAAGAAAAAGAAAGCGGGCGACTGATCAGCCTGCCTGCTCCCGGCCTGTGCGCCAGCGAGCCTTGGGTGGTTTTACCCAACTATTTGTCTTCCCGGTCATCCGATGGCCTGGCGAAGGTCCTCGATCAGGTCCCCGGCATCTTCTATGCCCACGCTCAGCCGGATCAGGGAGTCCGACAGGCCCCGGCTTATCCTTTCTTCCCGGGGAATAGAAGCATGGGTCATTGATGCGGGATGGCCAATCAGCGATTCGACACCGCCCAGGGATTCAGCCAGGGAAAAGAGCTTGGTGGATGACAGGACGCGGAAAGCGGCATCCATGCTGTCGTCGCTGAGGGTAAAGCTCATCATACCGCCGAAGGCGCGCATTTGCCTGCGGGCTATATCGTGGTTGGGATGATCCTCAAAGCCGCACCAATAGACCCGCTCTACCTTGGGATGCTCGCGAAGATAGCGCGCCACCGTTTCCCCGTTTTCGCAGTGACGCTGCATGCGTACATGCAGGGTCTTCAGGCCGCGCAGTACCAGCCAGCAGTCCTGTGGCCCGGGTACGGCGCCGCTGCTGTTCTGTATGAAATGCAGCTGCTCGGCCAGGACGTCCTCGTTGACAACGACGGCCCCATGCACCACATCGCTGTGGCCGCCCAGATATTTGGTCGCCGAATGCACGACCAGGTCCGCGCCCAGCTGCAGGGGATTTTGCAGGTAGGGTGAAGCAAAAGTGTTGTCTACGCAAAGCCGCAGGCCATGGCGATGGGCCAGGTCCGCACATGCGGCAATGTCGATGATGTTCAGCAGGGGATTGGTGGGGGTCTCTACCCAGATCAATTTTGTCTTTTCGGTGACCTGGCCTTCCAGGGCCCGGACGTCCTGCATGTCCACGAAGCGGAACCGGAGTCCGTATTTTTCAAACAGCTTGGTGAACAACCGGTATGTCCCCCCGTAGAGGTCGTTGGTGGCGAGTACCTCATCTCCGGGCGACAGGGTCCGGATGATCGCATCTGTGGCGGCCATGCCGCTCCCAAAACAGATGCCGTGCTTTCCGCCCTCTATGGCAGCCATGGCTTTTTCCAGCACGTCCCGCGTGGGGTTCTGCGTGCGTGCGTACTCGTAACCTTTGTGATGGCCCGGGGCTTCCTGCACATACGTCGAGGTCTGGTAGATGGGCGTCATGATGGCGCCGGTGGAGGGGTCAGGCTCTACGCCGGCGTGGATCAGTTTCGTGGCTAATTTCATTGTCCGTGGGTTGCCGGGCGGCTGGCCGCCGCCCGCAAAGCATATCATCCGGCCGTCATTAGGGCCGCTTTCGTAAATATCAGTTGAGTACGTTTTCTTCACCCGCTGTCGCTATGCCCGGGGTGTTTTCCATGCGGCTCATGCCGCCCAGCACATTGCGGATGTTGTGAAAGCCATGTTTCTTCAGGATAGAGCAGGCGATGGCGCTGCGGTACCCGCTCTGGCAATGCAGGTACAGGTTGTCGTCATCTTCCAGCTCGGCCAGTGCACCTGGGTCGGACATGGTCTCCAGGGGGATATTGACGGCCCCGCGCACATGCTTTTCGCCGAACTCCGGAGGCCGGCGCACATCCACGATCACGAGATGCTTGTCGTAGGGCATGTCCAGGGCCAGCTCATCGGGTTCGATATTGACAATAAGGTCTGTTTGTTCCCCGGCTGCCCGCCAGGCAGCCAGGCCGCCTTCGAGGTATCCTTCCACGTGATCGAAGCCCACCCGGGACATGCGGACGATCGCGTCCTCTTCCTGACCGGGGTCCGTGACCAGGATCACCTGCTGATGAAAGGGGATAAGGATGCCTGTCCACTCGGCGAAGCGTCCCTGCAGGCCGATATTGATCGCCCCCGGCACGAAGCCTTCCGTGAAATCGGCCGCGGAGCGGGTGTCAAGCACCCAGGCGCCCTCGGCCATTTTTTCCTTGAATACCGCCGGCGATA
This sequence comes from uncultured Chitinophagaceae bacterium, assembly GCA_966252445.1. Taxonomy (GTDB): domain Bacteria; phylum Bacteroidota; class Bacteroidia; order Chitinophagales; family Chitinophagaceae; genus CBINPH01. The sequence goes on from CBINPH010000003.1 coordinate 9,384, forward strand.
AAGGGACGAGGCTCTTTCGCATGACTTCGTCAAGGGGTTCGTATCCTTCCCGGTTGATGCGCGCATCGGTAAAGAAGTAGGCTGGGGGGGGCTCCAGGCCGCTGGTCACCTCCCGGATAAAGTCATCCTTATTGGTGGCCAGCATGGCATAATTGGTTTTTTTCTGCTCCCCTATGGTACTCACTGTTTCTTTGCCGATATTCTTGCCACAGGAGGATCCTGGCCCATGGGCGGGATAGATGAGGACATGGTCGGGCAGCTGTTTGAGGATTTGCAGGGAGTCGTACAGGTGCCCGGCGAGGGCTTCTTTGCTGAGGTCCCCGCTGGACAGATCGGGACGGCCTACATCGCCAACAAAAAGCGTATCTCCGGTAAACAGGCAGTATGGGGCGCCCTCTTCATCCTTCAGCAGGTAACATGTGCTTTCCAGGGTATGCCCCGGCGTGTGGATCACCTGCATGGTCAGCCGTCCTATGGAAAATTCTTCACCGTTGCCGGCCAGGTGGATGGGGAAGGCCGTTTCGGTACGGGGGCCAAATACGATCGGGGCGCCGGTCCTTGCCGCCAGGTCCAGGTGACCCGAGACGAAGTCGGCATGGAAATGGGTTTCGAATATATACCGGATAGTGGCCCCGCGTTCACGGGCCAGCTCTACATAAGCATCCGTATCCCTCAGGGGATCTATAATCGCGGCCTCTCCTCCTGATTCTACATAATAGGCCGCCTCCGAAAGGCAGCCGGTATAGAGTTGCTGGATGTGCATGGCGCAATATTTGGGTAAAATTACGGAATTCCCGGCGGCCGGGACCAAATAGAAAGGGGCATCCGCCTACTCGCGGATGCCCCCCGTGCGCTAAGACCGGTATGTCAACGGCCTACAAGCTCGTCCACGAACCGGGCAATCTCTGCGATGCGGGGAGCGCTGATGGAATAGTAAATAAATTTGCCGTCCCGGTCGGTCACCACAATGCCGGCGCGGCGCAAAATGGCCAGGTGTTGGGAGGCCACAGACTGCTCCAGCCGGAGCTTTACATAGATCTCCGTTACGGTCATTCTCTTATGTTCTTCCAGCAGTTTGATGATCTGTTGCCGTAATTTGTGGTTGATCGCCCTCAGCACCATCGAAGCCTTCTTGATCGCAATGTAATCGAGCTTGATGGGTTCTTTGTCCCCGGCCCCCCTGTTGATGTACAGGGAATTCGAAGAGGTCGGCACTAACAATTTGTCCATTTTTTCCCAAATTTAGGTTTAATACAATAGTCTTCCGGCTATATTCTCCCTAACACTTTTGACTTCGGGAGGGTTAAGCATAAGATTCTTTCAGGTTACAAAAATATTATATATTTAGCGAATCAACAAATATATCTGTCCCGCTCTGGGCGGAAAACCGTATTTACACGAACGGGACCGGGTTTGCCGGTCAGGGCATGGGAGGATGCCCGGGGGAATGAAAGGCCTTGTAATAAAAGGGCTCGAAATAGGCCAGATCTTCGAAACGACCCTCACGGTACCGCTGTTCCGCCAGGGGCACCAGATGGGCCGCGCTCATCTCAAAATCCGGAAATGCCCATGCCGGGCGGCTGCCAAGCAGGCGCTGTGCCTTATCGCGGCCACTGCCGAAGACCTGCACGTGCCGGTCCCGGAAAGCCTCCATAAAATCCTCGCCGAGCACGACGGCAGCCGGGGTTACTACGGGGTGCAGCTCCCGGTCGTACAGGGCGGTGAAGACCTCCATGCGGCGGGCGTCGATCATCGGGCAGAAATAATCGCCCCTGCCTCCGGTCGCCTCCATATTGCCCTTCAGTCCCGCCGCCATCATTTCCAGGGTATTCACGGCGATCAGCGGTATGTCCAGGCCGTAACACCAGCCTTTGGCCATCGACAGCCCTACACGAAGGCCTGTATAGGAACCCGGGCCGGCGCTGACGGCAATGGCATGGAGTTGTGGGAGGGACAGCCCGCAGTCCTTAAGGACCTGCCCAGCCAGGGGGGCCAACAGGGCGGCCTGGTCCTGCTGTCCCGGCGTGGTCGCCGTGCCCATCCCCCGACCGTCCAGGGCCAGGCAGACCGAACCGCGGTCTACGGCCGTATCGATATGGAGGATCAATGCCATCGCTCACGGATCTGGCCTGGCCAGCCAGCGGCGGCCATGGCGGTGGAATATTCTTTTTGCAACAAAGCCGCGCTGCGGTAACGCTCGTCCCCGGTCACTTCCTGGAGGCGCCGCAGCAACTCATACACATGTTGTACGCCGATCCGGCGGCACCAGTCGAAAGGGCCGTAGGGGTACCGGGTGCCCAAACGCATGGCCGTGTCTATGTCTTCCCGGCTGGCGGTACCGGCCTGCACGCTGAAGTATGCTTCGTTGATGATCATCACGACGACCCGGGGGCTGACCATCCCGACCTGGTCATCGACGATCCGGTAGTCCCATCCCAGTTCCGCCATCAGGGCCTTCAGTTGGGGGGCGAAGCCTTCGTGGAGTACCGACACTTCAGCGACGGAGCTTCGAATAAAAGTTTGTAGACCGTTGAAACCGAACAGGGAAAATCGGTCCTTGTTGCCGAAAGAGGACTGCAGCAGGTGGGAAAGGGTGTCTTTTACGCTGTTCAGCAGGACGGGGATCGGGTAAAACTGTTCATACAGGTCCAGGCGGCTGTAAAAGCCGTCGGGGTCCAGGTCGATGAACAGGTCGCAACGCTGCATGTCGCCCAGGTCGAGTTCTTCGGTGACCAGCTCATGGCCGCCGCAGCCCTTTTCCAACAGTTCAGCAACACTTTCTTGCGCGCCCCAGACTTTTATGCGCATCCGTTTCGTTTAAAGATGTAATTTTCCTCCGGCAAAAGATCCCTTCCGTAGGGGGGAATAACCGTGCAAGTTATGGAAAAACAAGTGATTAATACTGCCCAGGCCCCTGCGCCCATAGGGCCATACCACCAAGCCATCCGGGGAGGAGGCCTGCTGTTTGTTTCCGGCCAGATCGCCATCGATCCTGAAACGGATCAGCTGGTGCAGGGGGATATCATCGCGGAGACACACCAGGTGATGAAGAACCTGAAAAATATTCTGGGAGAGGCGGGGCTGACCTTTGAACATGTCCTGAAGAGCACCATTTTCGTGACGGACATGAAGAATTTCGGGATGATCAATGAAGTCTATGGAAAATATTTCGATAAGGGCCATTTCCCGGCCCGCGAAACAGTAGAAGTGTCCGGCCTGCCCAAGGGGGTAGGCGTGGAGATATCCATGATCGCGGCAGGATGATGGGCGGGAGTGGGTGCTAGCCGGCTACCCTTTCCCCGGCAGCTTTCACACAGAGAAGCACGGGAAGTGTTTGCAAAAAAAAAGACGGTTTTCACCGTCTGCCAGATTTCCCGCTGATTTGTCGTCGTCTAATGTATTGACGATCATCGCTTTATGTTGCCCGACAAGGATTCGAACCCTGACACACAGAACCAGAATCTGTTGTACTACCATTATACTATCGGGCAAGATCTGATCCCCTTCCGGCTACCGGGCGGGTGCGCAAAAATAGGAAAAATTTCCAAGTTCAAAAAGGCGTTTTTGAGGTTGAGGCGGTACCCCTGCCGGCTTTCCCCCTCCCCAGGATGCTGACCATGCCGGCGGATATGCAGGGCAAAGAGCCTCCTGCATCCCATCATGCGGCGCGCGCGGTGCGGCAGGCCGCAACCATTTATACCCCTGGAAAAGCTTTAATCCCTCAGGCATCTCGTTGATACAATTTCCGCCAAAAATTACCTGAAATAGAGTACTTTGAAGCCGCATCACGCAATCCCTATTCCTTATTCCAAAAGATCCTCCGAACGTGAAAAGAAAGCTACTTATCTATCTTGTGGCGCTGATTGTCCTCCTGGTAGCAGGCTATTTTATTTTCTTCAGCAAGGAAGTGACCGGAACAGCGATTACGGCCACAGTCAAAAAAGATAAATTTAATGTCGTGGTGATGACCACGGGAGAGCTCCGTTCGCGTTCGCAGACGCGAATCACCGCGCCCGCGGGGTTGACCCGGGTCGGTATCTATCAGGTGAAGATCGCCAAAATGGTTCCCGAGGGTACGACGGTAAAAAAAGGCGATTTCGTGGCCTCCCTCGACAAGACCGATCTCGCTACCCGCATCGACCAGCAGCAACTGGATCTCGACAAGCAGGAAGCGGAATATACGCAGGCAAAGCTGGACACCATGCTTCAGTTGCGTGCGGCAAGGGACGAGCTGGTGAACCTGAAATATGAACTGGAGCGGATGAAGCTCGAGATGGAGCAGTCCAAGTACGAGGCGCCATCCGTCATACAAAATGCCCAGCTGGACTATGAAAAGGCGCAGCGGACCCTGAAACAGACCGAGGATAATTACAAGACCAAGCAGATCCAGGCCCAAACCCGGATGCAGATTATCGGTTCTGACCTGGCCCAGCGCCAAAACCGAATGAAGCAATACATGGATGTGCTGCAAGAGATGGAGATCATGGCTCCCAAAGATGGCATGGTCATATATTACAAGAGCTGGGACGGCAGGAAAAGGGAAGTGGGCAGCTCATTCAACCTCTGGGACGGGGGGACCGTGGCGACCCTGCCGGACCTGAACCAGATGGAGGTTGTCACCTATGTCAATGAGGTTGACATGCAGAAGGTAAAAATGGGCCAAAAAGTAGAGATTGGGCTGGACGCTGCACCGGACAAAAAACTGGAAGGGGTCGTTCGGAGCGTGGCATCGATAGGCCAGGACAAACCGAACAGCGACGCCAAGGTCTTTGAAGTGCTGATCAACGTACTGACCAAAGACCCATCCCTGCGCCCGGCCATGACCACGAGTTGCAGGATCGCTTCCGAGATGTACGACCAGGGACTTCAGGTGCCCCTGGAAGCTATTTTCAACGAACACAAGTCCAGTTACGTCTTTGTCGATGACCGGGGCCGGGTGGTCAAGCGGGAAGTGAAGGTGCTGACCGTCAACGAGACCAGCGCCCTGATCTCCAACGGACTGACCGAAGGAGAGAAGGTCTTCCTGTCCATCCCGGCTGATACGGCCGGGTTGAAGCTGATGACCTTAAACGAGAAGAATCAGCAGATTCCCAAGCAATTGTCTACAATTGATACGGCGATGGTGCGGCAAATGAAGGCCGAGGACGAGCTGGAATTATCCGGAAAGGATGACAGCCAGAAAGGCAGTACGGCGGGTACGGACTGATCCCGCCGGGTTGTAAAGCACCACCGTACAAGCAATTCCCGCATGAAGTTCAATCGTTTCATTTTCAACCTGCGCATTGGCATTGACGCCCTGATGAACAACAGGTCCAGGGCGATCCTGACCTCGCTGGGCATCATATTCGGTGTAGCCTCGGTTATTGCCATGCTCGCTATCGGCAATGGCGCGGAAAAAGAAATCCTGGAGCAGATCAAAGAGGTCGGCGCCAACAACATCATCATCAAGCCACGCACCGATGATGCCCGCGCCCAGCAAAGTGATGATGATGACAATGCGGGCGAGGATAACAGCGGCGGGACGGAGGCCGCCGCCGCAAGCGGCGGGAAGGCTAAGCAGAATATCGCCAAGCGCAATACCTCTCCCGGGCTGAACATGGAAGACGTGAAGAATCTTCAGAGTGTGATCTCTTCCATCAACTACATCAGTCCGGAGGTGGAGATTCATACCCAGTTCATGTATGCCGGCCATTCTCTTGAGGGGCGTCTGGTGGGCGTCAACAACAACTTTTTTTCCCTGTCCAATATTACGACCGGAGAGGGGAAGCTCTTCAACGAACGGCAACTGCTGCACGCGGAGCAGGTATGCATTATCGGCCGCAACATTAAAACCAAGCTGTTTGCCACCAATGACCCCATCGGGCAGTTTATCAAATGTGGAAGTGAGTGGATGCGTATCGTGGGCGTGTTGGAGAACAAGCACGTCAATAAGAAAGACGTGCAAAAGCTCTCCATCCGGAACATCAATGACGATATATATATCCCCGTCACTACCATGCTGATGCGGTACCGCAACCGGGCCCTGGTGACACCGGATAAGGTCCAGGCTGAAGCCAGAAGGAGAGGGCGGGGCCATGGCAATTACAACCCGTTGGATCGTATGGTGGTCAATGTGAAGCAAAGCAATACCATGCTGGCGACCACCGAAGTGATCAATCGCATGCTGCTACGGCGGCACAACGGCACCCAGGATTATGAGATCGTCGTCCCTGAGTTGCTGCTTAAGCAGGAGCAGAAGACAAAGAGCCTTTTTAACGTGGTGTTGGCCATCATTGCCTCCATCTCCCTGATCGTCGGGGGTATCGGCATCATGAACATCATGCTGGCCTCGGTCCTGGAGCGCACCCGGGAAATTGGTTTGCGCATGGCCATCGGCGCCACGAAGAAAGATATCGTCACGCAATTCGTGAGTGAGGCGATTTGCATCAGCCTGACCGGTGGTATCATCGGCGTGCTGCTCGGCATCCTGCTCAGCGTACTGATCGAGCAGTTGACGAAAATACAGACGATCATCTCGCCGCTATCCATTGTCGTGTCCTTTTCCATTTCCATAGCTGTAGGACTGTTTTTCGGGATCCTGCCGGCCAAGCGGGCCTCCCAATATGACCCGGTGGTCGCCTTGCGACATGAATAATTGTTCCGGGTGCCTGTACCATATCGAATCATGAAATTTGCTGCCTTTATGAAGCCTTACAAGTTTATCGCGCCCATCCTGCTGCTGGGCATGGCCGTGCCGGGTTATGCCCAGCATGTTGAGCCGCTCAGCCTCGACGCAGCGCTGGCGATGGCGCTCAGCAAGAGTGAGCTGGCGAAAAGCATCCGAGCGGACTACCTGACCGACTTCTGGAATTTCGAGTCCACGAAGGCCGATCTCCTTCCGCAGGTCTCCCTGAGCGGTCGTCTTCCCAACTATTTCAGGACGATCAATCCCATTACGCAGCCCGACGGCACGGTGAAACTGATTGCCCAGAGCCAGTTAAATTCCCGTGTAGGCCTGGACCTCGAGCAGAACATCATGGCGACGGGAGGACGGGTATTCATGTCCTCCGGCCTGTCCCAGTACAGTATCCTGGGCGACGACAAGTATAAATACTGGCAGTCTACACCGCTCACCATCGGGTTCTACCAGCCGCTGACGCTGTTCAACTCGCTGAAATGGAATTACCGGCAGTCTAAACTGCGTGCTACGCAGGCCACGCGGCGCCAGATCGAGGATTTTGAGGATCTTTCTCTGCAGATCACCCGGGCTTACTTTGACCTGTATGTGGCCAAGATGCAGCTGGAAAATGCCCAACAGAATGTGATCAACAACGATACCCTGTACAAGATATCCACCGGCAGGTTCAATCTGGGCCGGATTGCCGAGAATGAGCTGCTGCAGGTAGAACTGCAGTTGATGAACGCCCGGAACAGTCTGGCGCAAAATGCCCTGAGCGTGAGGGTGAATACGGGCCGCCTGAAAAATCTGTTGGGCATTGACGATGACAGCCTGGAGTTTGATCTGAAGCCGGTGACAGACGTGCCTATGTTTGATGTGGACGTCGACAAGGCCATCGCAGAAGCACGGAAGAACCGCAGCGACATTATCGGTTTTCAACTGACGCAGAACGAAGCGGAAATGGAGCTGAAAAGGGCGCAATCAGGAAAGTTCGCCAACGGTTCCATCTCGGCCAGCTTCGGCCTTAACCAGAGCGCTAATGAACTGCGGCGTGCATACATCGATCCGCTCAATTCCCAAAATGTCAATGTGGAATTGTCTATTCCGCTGGTCGGCTGGGGGAAATACAAAAGCAACATCAACAGCAGCCGATACCGCCTGGAAAGCACCATGGAGCGCTTGAAATACCAGCAAAGGGACTTTGATATCCAGGTCGAGACGGCTGTCAACCAGTTTAAGCAGCTGCAGGGGCAGCTGCAGATCGCGGCCAAGTCAGACACCATCGCCCTGAAACGTTATGTGGTGGCCAAGAACCGCTATCTGCTGGGCAAGATCAGCATCACGGACCTGGGGCTCGCCCAGGATGCCAAGGATCAGGCCCTGATCCAGTATATCCAGACCCTGGAAAAGTATTGGGTCGCCTACTACCAATTGCGGCGCACGACCTTGTATGATTTCAAGACAAACCAGGTGATCACGTACTGACGCGCCGCCTACCGGCAATCAGGGATGCAGCACGATCTTCCCCCGTACATGGCCATGCTCAAGCATTCTATGGGCGTTGGCCATCTCTTCCATGGGCAAATTGGCCGTGCAGTATGACCGGAGCCGGCCGTTCGCCAACCAGGAGGCAATATCGCCCATGTCCTTCCCCCGGGAAGATACCAGGAAACGGTATCCCTGAATGCCTGCGGCTTCTGCCTTTTCCACGACCCCGCTGTTGGTTGCACTGGGCAGGCTGATTATGGCGCCTCCCGGCCTGATGCAGGACAGGGAGCGGTCGATGTATGCACCGCCAATGGTATCCAGTACCAGGTCCACCTCACCGGCCGCTTCCTCGAATCTCACCTGGTGGTAATCAATAGCCTGGTCTGCGCCCAGATCCCTGACAAAGGAGTGGTTGGTTTCCGAAGCCGTGGTGATCACTGTGGCCCCCATGCCCTTGGCGATTTGAATGGCATAATGGCCTACGCCCCCTGCGCCTGCATGAATCAGCACCCTGTCGCCCGCATGCACGGGCACCACATGCAGGGCCTGCCAGGCCGTCAGCGCCGCCAGGCAGGCGGCAGCGCACTCTTCGTGTGGCACGGCCGCCGGCTTTAGGGCCAGATCTTCGGCGCCGGCGACCACAGTCTCGGCATAGGCTTTTCCGTGGCCCGGGAAGGATACCATCCCGAAAACTTCCTGGCCCGCATGGAACGATGAAGCCGAAGACTCGGCAACGACGCCCGATACATCCCAACCCAGGATGATGGGGTCTTCGTGCTTCAGCTTTTCTGCCAGGCCCTTTCCCGACCGGGTTTTTATGTCAATGGGATTGATGCTGACGGCTTTAACCCTAATCGAGACCTGACCTGGTCCGCAAGCCGGTGTGGCAACCTCACGGGGCACCAGGTTTTCCGGGCCGCCGAAACCGTTCAGAATAATGGCTTTCATGGTTCTTTCGAAGTTAATCAATATTATGAACTGATTAGCCATGTGTCACGGCACGGCTCTGCCGCTTTATCCCCGCGCAAACCGATTCTATCAGGGCCTAAGCCCATCCGATACAAATCTTTTGCATGGTAGGAATTATCGCCGGGATCAAAGTCATTTGTTCGAACGCTACGCGACTGCAGCCGCTGCATACAGCGGAAGCAGGAACGGCGATCGTCTTCCTCGCTTCCGTCATAGACATATGGAAATCGTAACTTCCGTTTAAAAGCCTGCCGAATGAAAGGGATTATCAGGACGCCATTGAAACAAACTTGAGACCCTGGGCAGGCAAAGATTATACTTATAGAAAGAATAGTGCAGGTATGTATGCGCTGTTAAAGGAATACAGCAGTATTGATCGTGCTATTCGAAACGGAAAAAGATTAGCGGAGAATTTTAAGGGGAGGGGGATTACGCGAATCATAATCCGTGCATGATCGTTTGGAAATTGGTGGAGGAGTTAATGAAATTAAACCAAAGTTGAAATACTGATTGTGTGTTTTCGGGCCCCAATACGATACATAAAAAAGTCGCGGCAAACTCTTTCACAGAAAAAGCCGTTCGTCATTTTCTAGCGACGGCTGTCCTTTTGCGCTGAAGATGCCAGCAAAAAAATACCCACGCATTCCCGACATCACAGGTCTTACAAAGGTTGTAATGATGAACTAAATGAGAAAGCATAAAGAACAAAAAGGTCTTGACAGATTATGGAAAATAATCAATGAAACCTTGTACCGTAAAGAGCCTTAGCGAAATAATATAAAAAAAGACAAGATTAAAAAATCTTGTCTTGACCTGTTGCCCGACCAGGATTCGAACCTGGGCAGACAGAACCAAAATCTGTAGTGCTACCGTTACACCATCGGGCAAGGATGCAGCAAAGATAATCTTTTTTTGCTTTTACATCGACGGGGACGGAACTCATGTGGCCGCGTTCGCGGCCCGTTTTTTATGGCGTTGTAAAAATATGTAATACAGGGGGATGCCGATGAGCACGATGATCAGGCCTGGCCAGGTATAGAGCGGACGATAGATGAGCAGGGCTGCGCAAATGGCCAGGGCAAGGACGATATATAAGGCAGGAAGGAAAGGATAGGCTGGTGCCTTGTATACCCGCTCGGCATCTGGGTATTTTTTCCGCAGGATAAAGATGCCGCCGATCGTCAGCATATAGAAAATGAGCACCACGAAGATGATGTAATTGAGCAGGTCGCTGTATCGTCCCGACAAACAGAGGGCGGATGCCCAGAAACACTGGATCCACAAGCCGTATTCCGGGACACCGTGCCGGTTGAGCCTGGCCGTCTTGGGGAAAAATAAGCCATCCTGGGCCATGGTATAATACACCCGGGCGCCGCTGAGGATAAGCCCGTTGTTGCAGCCGAAGGTGGAGACCATGATCATGATGGCAATGAGGACAGCTCCCAGGGAACCGAAAATATAGAAGGAGGCGGAGGCGGCTACACGGTCTGCTTCGGCAAAGGCGATGCCGTGCATGGAGAGAGCGCTGAGATAGACCAGGTTGATGAGGATATAGATGATCGTGACCAGCAGGGTGCCCAAAAAAAGACTGCGGGCGACGTTTTTCTTGGGGTTCTTGATCTCCGCAGCGATGAAGGTGACGGAGTTCCATGCGTCGCTGGAGAATAAGGAACCGACCATGGCTACCCCCAGCAATCCGGCCAGCTCCCAACCATGTGCACTCAGGGCCTCGGTGAAGCCGCTGATGTTGTTGCCGGCACGGATGGCTTCATAATGAAAGCCGCTCCAGGCATCCGCCCAGTTGGCCTCCCATATGCCCGACCGCATGCCCATAGCGAAGCCAAAGACGATCAGCAGGGCGAGGGCGAGGATTTTGGCTACTGTGAACACCCCCTGGATGATCCGTCCCTTGTTGATGCCCTTGGAATTGATAAAAGTGAGCACGACGATCAGGGCAATGGCCAGCATCTGCGCCATGGATATCTTAAAGTTGCCGAGGGCGAGCAGGATGCGGTCCTGGCCCATGGAAGGTGCCAGGTAGGCCGTGTAATTGGCAAAGGCAACAGCGACGGCGGCGATAGTGCCGCATTCGATGACGGCGAAAAAAGACCAGCCATACAGGAAGGCGATGAGCGGGTTGTAAGCCTCGCGCAGAAAGACGTATTGGCCGCCGGCCCGTGGGTACATGGCAGAAAGTTCACCGTAGCATAGCGCCCCGACGATCGTCATAAACCCGCCGAGACACCAGACGATCATCATCCATCCAGCCCCGCCAACGGTCCTGGAGATCTCGGCGCTGGTCAGGAAGATGCCTGAACCGATCATGACGCCGGAGACCAGCATGATCCCGTCAAACAGGCTCATGGAACGCTGGAAGGAGCCCTGTTTTTCGGCGGCGGGGACCGTAGAAGCGGCATGGTCGAGCATAGAACGTGGCTAAGGTTAGGAAGCGGATTGAAGAGGTAAGGTAACCAAAATCATAAAAATAAAAAAGCGCCCACATGGGCGCTTTCTTCAGGATGGCAAAAGACCTTATTTCTTTTCTGCGGCATTCAGACCCCGGATAACGTCGGCCGTGATGTCAAAAGCGCTGTCCTTGTAGAGGATCTCCGAAATGCCCTCCGAATAGGAGAAAATGTAGCTGTAGCCTTTGTCCGCATTGTATGCGTTCAGGAAGCTGTCCAGGCGACGGTGCAGCTCTACGTTGAAGTCTTGCTGTTGCTGAAGGTACTCCTGCCGCAGTTGCTGTTCACGCTGCTGCAATGCCTGTTGCTTCTTCATGAGTCCCTGCTGGGCGGCCTCCCCCTGGGCCTGGGTCAGGGTAGGCGCTTTCTTTTGCAGCTCGGCCAGCTCGTTCTGCAGGCTGCGGGCGCGCGAGCTCAGATCATTCTGGATGGATTCCTGCTTTTTCTCCAGCTCCGCCTTCTTTTCCTGGAAATACGAATACTGGGACTCCAGCGAGTCAATGTTCACATAGGCGATGCGGAGCGGGGCGTTTGCGGCACTGTCTGTCCCCGGCGCAGCACCTTTGGCGCCAGGGGCGGCGGACCCTGCGAAATGCAGGTAAAACAATACGCCCACCAGCACGAACAGGATGGCATTGAGGACATAAGACAGATTCTTCATAGGTCGTTGCGTCTTTAAATGGCTTCGGGCCCTGTTGAAGGGGCGTACAGGTATAGCATTAAAAAAGGGAGTAAGAAGGTGAGGGCATCAACTCCTTACTCCCCGGGGGAGTGTCGCTCCCCTTATTCCTCTTCGTCGAACTGCAGGACCTCGCTCGTGGAGGTGAGCAGCAGATCGTATTCTTCCTTGGAACCGACGATCAGGTTGTCGAATTCACGCAAGCCGGTACCGGCCGGGATTTGATGTCCGGTGATGACGTTCTCCTTCAGACCGCTCATATCGTCCTTCTTGGCATTGATGGACGCCTGAGAAAGCACCTTGGTGGTTTCCTGGAACGAGGCGGCCGATATCCAGCTGTGGGTACCCAGGGAAGCCTTGGTGATGCCGAGCAGCAGGGGACTGGAAGTCGCCGGCTGGGCGTCACGGTACTGCACCAGGTTCTTGTCGGAGCGCCGCAGGACGGAGTTCTCCTCGCGCAGCTGGCGGAGGCTGACGATCTGCCCTGCCTTCAGGAGGGTGGAGTCGCCGGCGTCGGTGACCACTTTCTTGTCGAAGATCTGGTCGTTCTCTTCAAAGAACTCGAACTTGTCCACCGTATCCCCTTCCAGGAACTTGGTATCGCCCGGGTCCTCGATCGTCACCTTGCGCATCATCTGGCGGACAATCACCTCAATGTGCTTGTCGTTGATCTTCACACCCTGCAGGCGGTACACTTCCTGGATCTCATTGACCAGGTATTCCTGAACGGCATAGGGGCCCTTGATCTTCAGGATGTCGGGCGGAGCGATGGCGCCTTCGGAAAGCGGCGTGCCGGCCTTGACGAAATCGCTGTCCTGTACCAGGATGTGCCGGGTCAGGTGCACCAGGTACTTTTTAACCACGCCGTCCCTGGCCTCGATGATGATCTCGCGGTTACCCCGCTTGATGTTGCCGAAGGTGACCACCCCGTCGATCTCCGATACGATAGCGGGGTTGGACGGGTTCCGCGCTTCGAACAGCTCGGTGACGCGGGGGAGACCACCCGTGATGTCTTTCAGTTTGCCGATCACGCGGGGGATCTTCACCAGCACCTGGCCGGACTGCACTTCCTCGCCCTCACCCACGACGATGTGGGAGCCGACAGGAAGGTTATAAGACTTGACCACCTTGCCTTTTTCGACCAGGATGGACGGGATTTTATTCTTGTCCTTGGTTTCGATGACCACTTTCTCGCGGTGACCGGTTTGTTCGTCGGCCTCTTCGCGGAAGGTGACGCCTTCGATGACGTTCTCGAAGGCAATCTTTCCCTGGATTTCGGAGATAATGACCGCGTTGAAAGGATCCCAGGAACAGATCAGATCGCCTTTTTTAACTTTCTGGCCGTCCTTCATGAACAGGGTAGCTCCGTAGGGGATGTTGTGGGTGACGAAAAGCCTGTCGGTCTTGGCGTCCATAATCCGGAGCTCACCGGTCCGGCCGATGACCACCTGTACCTTGTCCCCGTCGTTGTTCACGTAGTCGGTGGAACGGACCCCGTCAAAATGGATGGTTCCGTCGAATTTAGCGATCAACTGGGAATCCACAGAGGTAGACCCGGCGATACCACCCACGTGGAAGGTGCGGAGGGTCAGCTGTGTACCCGGCTCACCGATGGATTGCGCAGCGATGATGCCCACGGCATCTCCTTTCTGCACGGTATAGCCGGTAGCCAGGTTCTTACCGTAACACTTCACGCAGACGCCGCGGCGGCTCTCGCAGGTCAGCACCGAGCGGATCTCCACGGTTTCAATACCGCTTTCTTCGATGGCATGGGCGATCTCCTCGGTGATCTGGTCACCGGCGGCGACAATCAGGTCTTCGCTGTGCGGATGATAAACATCGTGCAGGGAGGTCCTGCCCAGAATGCGGTCATACAATGGCTCTACCACCTCCTCGTTGTCCTTCAGGGCGGTAATGGCTATGCCCCTCAGGGTGCCGCAGTCCTCTTCGTTGATCACGACGTCCTGCGCCACATCCACCAGGCGGCGGGTCAGGTAACCGGCATCCGCCGTTTTGAGGGCGGTATCAGCCAGACCCTTGCGGGCCCCATGCGTGGAGATGAAGTATTCCAACACGCTCAGGCCGTCCTTGAAGTTGGCCAGGATGGGGTTCTCGATGATCTCGGACCCGGAAGATCCGCTTTTTCTCGGCTTGGCCATCAGGCCGCGGATGCCGGCCAGCTGCTTGATCTGCTGCTTGGAGCCACGGGCACCGGAATCGAGCATCATGTACACCGAGTTGAAGCCCTGCTTGTCCTCGCTCAGCTCCCGGATCAGCGTCTCGGTCACGCGGGTATCCACCCTGGACCAAATGTCGATGATCTGGTTGTACCGCTCGTTGTTGGTGATCAGCCCCATGTTGTAGTTTTCCCAGACCTCGTCCACCTCTTCCTGGGCGGAGTTGATCAGGTCCTGCTTCACTTCGGGGACGATCAGGTCGTTGATGTTGAACGACAGACCGCCGACATAGGCCATGCGGAAGCCCATGTCCTTGATGTCATCCAGGAACTTGGCCGCCTGGGGCACGTCCGTGAGCTTGATGATGAGGCCGATGATCTCCCTCAGGGATTTCTTGGTCAGCAGCTGGTTCACATAACCGACCTCCTTGGGAACCGTCTGGTTGAAGATCACCCGGCCCACTGTGGTGTCGACCAGCTTCGTTTCCAGGGTTCCTTCGCTGTTCAGCACGTCTACCTTGACCTTGATCCAGGCATGGAGATCAGCCTTCTTTTCATTGAAGGCGATCAGTACTTCTTCCGGCGAGTAGAAGATCATGTTTTCACCCTTGACCTTCTCTTCAGGGGTGGATTTCTTTCCTTTGGTGATATAGTACAGCCCGAGCACCATGTCCTGGGAAGGAAGGGTGATGGGTGTGCCGTTCTGGGGATTCAGGATGTTGTGCGAGGACAGCATCAGCAACTGCGCCTCCAGGATGGCGGCGCTGCTCAGGGGCACATGGACAGCCATCTGGTCCCCGTCGAAGTCCGCGTTGAAAGCGGTACATACCAGGGGGTGCAGCTGTATGGCCTTGCCTTCCACCAGCTTGGGCTGGAAGGCCTGGATAGACAGGCGGTGCAGGGTAGGGGCGCGGTTGAGCATCACCGGGTGGCCCTTCAGGATGTTTTCCAGGATATCCCATACGACCGCTTCCTTCCGGTCCACGAGCTTCTTGGCCGACTTCACCGTTTTCACGATGCCGCGTTCGATGAGCTTGCGGATGATGAACGGTTTGAACAGCTCTGCGGCCATATCCTTGGGCAGGCCGCACTCGTGCAACTTGAGTTCCGGGCCTACCACGATCACCGAACGGCCGGAGTAATCCACGCGCTTGCCGAGCAGGTTCTGCCGGAAGCGTCCCTGTTTGCCCTTGAGACTATCGCTCAGGGACTTGAGGGCGCGTCCGCCTTCGGCCTTGACGGCATTGGATTTTCTGGAGTTGTCGAAAAGCGAATCCACGGCTTCCTGAAGCATACGCTTCTCGTTGCGCAGGATCACCTCCGGCGCCTTGATCTCCATCAGGCGCTTCAGGCGGTTGTTGCGGATGATGACGCGGCGGTACAGGTCGTTCAGGTCGGAAGACGCGAAACGGCCACCGTCCAGGGGCACCAGCGGGCGCAGTTCCGGGGGAATGACGGGGATGTACTGCATCACCATCCATTCCGGGCGGTTCTCTATGCGGGAATTGGCGTCACGGAAAGCCTCTACCACGCTCAGGCGCTTCAGGGCCTCGGCTTTACGCTGCTGCGAGGTCTCCGTGGCGGCCTGGTTGCGCAGCTGGTAGGACAGGTCGTCCAGGTTCAGGCGCTCCAGGAGCATGTGCACGGCCTCAGCGCCCATGCGGGCGATGAACTTCTTGGGGTCATCGTCAGGCAGGGACTGGTTGTCCTTGGGCAGGGTGTCCAGGATATCCAGGTATTCCTCTTCCGTCAGCAGGTCACGCACGGCCAGGCGGTCTTCGCATACCCCGGGCTGTACGACCACATAACGCTCATAATATACGATGGACTCCAGCTTCTTGGAGCTGACGCCCAGCAAATAGCCAATCTTGTTGGGAAGCGACTTGAAGTACCAGATATGCACCACGGGGACGACGAGCTTGATGTGGCCCATCCGCTCCCTGCGCACCTTCTTCTCGGTCACCTCAACCCCGCAGCGGTCGCAGACGATACCCTTATACCGGATGCGTTTGTATTTGCCGCAGTAGCACTCGTAATCCTTGACGGGTCCGAATATACGCTCACAGAAGAGTCCATCGCGTTCCGGCTTGTAAGTACGGTAGTTGATGGTCTCCGGCTTCAGCACCTCGCCATACGACCGCTCCAGGATAATATCCGGGGAGGAGAGGCCGATCGTGATGTTGCTGAAGCTTGATTTCGGACGGTTTTCTTTTTTTAACGCCATGGTGTATTCCCGTTTTTAGCAATCATGTATGGAAGGCCTGCCCGGCGGGCAGGAGTCGGCCGTAACGCCCCTTAGTCAAACCGCAGGTCCAGGCCCAGCCCCCGCAGCTCATGGATGAGCACGTTGAAGGACTCGGGCACGCCCGGTTTGGGGATGTTGTCGCCTTTGACGATGGCTTCGTAGGCTTTGGCGCGGCCGGTGATGTCATCACTCTTGATGGTCAGCAGCTCCTGCAGGATGTTGGAAGCCCCGTAGGCCTCCAGGGCCCACACCTCCATTTCACCGAAGCGCTGGCCCCCGAACTGGGCCTTACCGCCCAGCGGCTGCTGGGTGATGAGGCTGTAGGGCCCGATGGAGCGGGCATGCATCTTGTCGTCCACCATGTGATGGAGCTTCATCATATAGATGATGCCTACCGTAGCCTTCTGGTCGAAGCGCTGGCCGGTTTCCCCATCGTAGAGATAGGTATGGCCGAAGCTCGGCAACCCAGAATTGGCTATCCATTCGGCGATCTCGTCCTTGGTCGCACCGTCGAAGATCGGCGTAGCGAATTTCACGCCCATCTTTTCCCCGGCCCAGCCGAGCACCGTTTCGTAGATCTGTCCCAGGTTCATGCGGGAAGGCACGCCCAGGGGGTTCAGCACGATGTCGACGGGGGTGCCGTCCTCGAGGAAAGGCATGTCCTCGTCGCGGACGATCTTGGCGACGATACCCTTGTTTCCGTGGCGGCCGGCCATCTTGTCGCCGACCTTCAGTTTGCGCTTGCTGGCGAGATATACCTTGGCCAGTTTAAGCACGCCAGCGGGAAGCTCGTCCCCGATGGAGATGTTGAACTTCTCCCGCTTGTACCGTCCCAGCTCTTCGTTGTACCGGATGGTATAGTTGTGCAGCAGGGTGTTGATGAGCTCGTTGTTCTTGGGATCGTCGGTCCATTCGAGCGGATTGACGTTCATATAGTCGATGCTGCTCAGCACTTTCTGGGTGAATTTGCCGCCCTGGGGGATGATCACCTCGCCGTAGCTGTTGGTCACCCCGGCGCTGACCTTGTCCTTCAGCAGCATCTGCAGCTTCTCCAGCAGGACAGCGTTGATATCCTCCACATTCTTTTTGTGGACCTTTTCGATCTTCTCCAAAGCAGCCTTTTCGCGGGCCTTGCTGTTTTTGTCTTTCTTGGCGCGGGAGAACAGTTTTTTGTCGATGACCACACCCTGCGTGGAGGGGGGAGCCTTCAGGGAAGCGTCCTTCGCGTCACCGGCCTTGTCACCGAAGATGGCCCGGAGCAGCTTCTCTTCCGGGGTGGGATCGCTTTCCCCCTTCGGCGTGATTTTGCCGATCAGGATGTCTCCTTCCTTCACCAGGGCGCCGATGCGGATCACCCCGTTCTCGTCAAGGTCCTTGGTGGCCTCTTCGCTGATGTTCGGGATGTCCGGGGTCAGTTCTTCCTCGCCCAGTTTGGTGTCCCTCACCTCCAGTTCGTATTCCTCAATGTGGACAGAAGAAAACAGGTCTTCCCTGACCACCCTTTCGGAGATTACAATGGCATCCTCAAAATTGTATCCTTTCCAGGGCATGAACGCCACCTTCAGGTTGCGGCCCAGGGCCAGCTCACCATCCTTGGTTCCGTAGCCGTCGGTCAGGAAGTCTCCCTTGACCACCCGCTGTCCCTTTTTCACACAGGGCTTCAGGTTGATACAGGTGCTCTGGTTGGTCTTTTTGAACTTGGTCAGGTGGTATATCTTCAGGTCGTCTTCGAAGGAAACCAGCTTCTGCTGCTCGTCGCGTTCGTAACGCACATGGATTTCGTTGGCGTCGACGAACTCGATGACGCCGTTGCCTTCTGCGATGATCTGCAGGCGGGAATCCCTGGCGGCGCGTCCCTCCAGGCCGGTGCCCACGATTGGGACTTCCGGCAGCAGCAGGGGCACGGCCTGGCGCTGCATGTTCGAGCCCATCAGGGCGCGGTTGGCATCGTCATGCTCCAGGAAGGGGATCAGCGATGCGCTGAGGCCCACGATCTGGTTGGGGGCGATGTCCATATATTCCACATCGTTGGCGTCCAGTACGGGGAAGTCGCCGGTTTCCCTGGCCTTCACCTTGTCGCTCACGAAATGTCCTTTTTCATCCAGGGGGGCATTGGCCTGCGCAATGCGGGCCTCGTCTTCTTCCTCGGCGCTCAGGTATTCGATGCGCTGCATGTCCACCTTGCCTTCCTTGACCTTGCGGTAGGGGGTCTCGATGAATCCCATCTCGTTGACCTGGGCGTGCACGCAAAGCGTGGAGATCAGTCCGATATTGGGTCCTTCAGGCGTCTCGATGGTGCAGAGGCGGCCATAGTGCGAGTAGTGGACGTCGCGGACTTCGAAACCAGCGCGTTCGCGGCTCAGACCACCGGGCCCCAGCGCGGAAATACGGCGCTTGTGCGTGATCTCCGACAAGGGGTTGGTCTGGTCCAGGAACTGCGACAGCTGCGACGTGCCGAAGAAGGAATTGATCACCGAGGACAGGGTCCGGGCGTTGATGAGGTCCACCGGGGTGAACACCTCGTTGTCGCGGACGTTCATGCGCTCCCGGATGGTCCGGGCCATACGGGCCAGACCTACGCCAAACTGGGCGTACAGCTGTTCGCCGACGGTCCGTACACGGCGGTTGCTCAGGTGATCGATATCGTCGATCTCGGCCTTGCCGTTGGTCAGCTTGACCAGGTATTTGATGATATCAATGATGTCCTCCTTGGTCAGCACTTTCGTGTTGAGAGGGATGTCCAGGTTCAGTTTGCGGTTGATCTTGTACCGGCCTACCTCACCGAGGTCATACCGCTTGTCCGAGAAGAACAGCTTGTCGATGATGCCCCGGGCCGTCTCGTCGTCGGGGGCGTCGGAACCCCGCAGCTGACGGTAGATGTGCTGTACGGCCTCCAGCTCAGAATTGGAGGTGTCCTTGTTCAGGGTATTGTATATGATCGAGTAGTCCCCGCTCACTTCCTCTTTCTGCACGAACACCGTCTCGGCCCCCATCTCCACGATGAGGTCGATGTTCTCCTCGTCCAGGACGCTGTCGCGCTCCAGGACCACCTCGTTGCGCTCAATGGAGACGACCTCGCCGGTATCTTCGTCGACAAAATCCTCCACCCAGCTGCGCAGTACCCGGGCAGCCAGCTTCTTGCCGGCATTCTGTTCCAGGGTCTTGCGGTCGGCCTTCACCTCGTTGGCCATCCCGAAAAGCTCCAGAATGTCCTTGTCCGTCTCGTATCCGATGGCCCGCAGCAGGGTCGTCACCGGGAATTTCTTTTTACGGTCGATGTAGGCGTACATCACGTTGTTGATGTCCGTCGCAAATTCCATCCAGGCGCCCTTGAAGGGGATCACCCGGGCGGAATAGATCTTCGTGCCGTTCGGGTGGATGGACTGGCCGAAGAATACCCCCGGGGAGCGGTGCAGCTGGGACACCACGACCCGCTCGGCGCCGTTGATCACGAAGGTGCCGCGGGGAGTCATATAGGGAATGTTGCCCAGGAAGACGTCCTGCACAATGGTTTGGAAATCAACGTGTTCCTCGTCGTTGCAGCTGAGGCGCAGCTTGGCTTTCAGGGGCACGGCGTAGGTGAGCCCGCGCTCGATACATTCTTCAATGCTGTAGCGCGGCGGGTCAATGAAATAATCCAGGAACTCGAGGTTGAAGATGTTGCGGGTGTCGTTGATCGGGAAATTCTCGTTGAACACCCTGAACAAGCCTTCGTTCTGACGCTTATCCGGAGTGGTCTCCAACTGGAAAAAGTCTTTGAATGACTGGATCTGGATCGCCAGCAAATCCGGAGTCTCTGCAACCTGTTTGATCTTTCCGAAATGAACTCTTTCGTTGGCTTGAGCTTTTTTTTGAGACATATACAGCGTTCAGAATTAAGACTCGTATGAATAGGAAAAAGGGTCAAAAGTGCTTGCGCACTTTTGACCTGTACCAAAAGACTTATCGTCGCCGCGGTTTACTGAATCTCAATCTCGGCACCGGCATCTTTTAACTTAGCGGCCAGTTCATCGGCTTCGGCCTTAGCCACCCCTTCCTTCACGGGCTTGGGGGCGCCGTCCACCAGTTCCTTGGCTTCTTTCAGGCCAAGGCCGGTCAGTTCCTTCACGATCTTGACGACGTTGAGTTTGTTGGGGCCAGCGGCCTTCAGTATGACGTTAAATGAGGTTTTTTCTTCAGCAGCGGCTTCACCAGCTCCTGCTCCAGCCCCACCGGCCACCATCACGGGCGCTGCGGCAGCGGGTTCGATGCCGTACTCGTCCTTCAGGATCTGGGCCAATTCGTTCACTTCTTTAACGGTCAGGCCAACCAGTTGTTCGGCAAATGCTTTTAAATCAGCCATATTTACAAATGTTTTAAGAAAAGGTTTAAAAATGAATTTATGATGGGGCTTGGAAGCCGTTTTAGGTGGCCGGTCTGCTGCCGGCCGGATTCGGCGGCCCTCAGGCGCCTTTTTCCTCCAGCGTCTTCAGGATGCCGGAGAGCTTCTGGCCGCCGGACTGCAGGGCGCCGAGGACGTTTTTGGCCGGGGACTGCAGCATGCCGATGATCTCGCCGATGAGCTCCTGACGGGATTTCAGCTGCCGGAGGGTCTCCAGCTGCTCGTTGCCTACATACACGTCCGTGTCGATGAAGGCGGCCTTCAGGACCGGGCGCTCGCTGTTGTTCTCCTTGCGGAAGCCGGCGATGATCAGGGCCGGTTCCTTGGCGTTCTCGGAGAACATGATGGCGGTGGACCCGTGCAGGGAATCGTATACGCCTGCATATTTCTCGCTGTTGAGCCCTTCCAGGGCCTTGCGGACCAGGGTGTTCTTGGCTACCCGCATCTCCACTTCCTTCTCGAAGCACACCCGGCGAAGCTTGTTGACCTGGGCCACGTTGAGGGAGGATGAGTCCGTCAGGTAAAAATTGGAGTATTGGGAGAACTTCTCCTTCAAAAGGGCAATGGTCTCGTCTTTTTGCGTTTTCGTCATGGCTCGGTCAGTTTAAAACGGATTTGGTGTCGATGCTGATCCCCGGGCTCATGGACGTGGCCATGAAGATCCCCTTTACGTATATGCCTTTGGCCGTGGAGGGCTTCAGTTTGACGATGGCGTTGATCAGTTCGCTGGAGTTTTCCTCGATTTTGTCGGTCGGGAAGGACACCCTGCCTACGGAGGCGTGGATGATGCCGGCCTTGTCGACCTTGAACGCGATCTTACCCCCTTTGACATCCTTGATGGCTCCGGCCAGATCCTGGGTAACGGTGCCCGTCTTGGGGTTGGGCATCAGGTTCCGCGGACCGAGGACCTTACCCAGCTTACCGATCTTCGGCATGACCGAAGGGGTAGCAATGATCACGTCTATATCGGTCCAACCGCCTTCGATCTTCTGGATGAACTCGTCCAGGCCTACGTAATCGGCACCGGCGCCGCGGGCCTCCTCCTCTTTTTCAGGAGGGCAGAGGACCAGCACTTTCTTCGTCTTTCCCGTGCCGTGGGGCAGGGTAACGGATCCGCGCACATTCTGGTCGGCCTTTTTGGGGTCCACGCCCAGGCGGATATGGAGGTCTACTGAACTGTCGAATTTGGTACAGTTGATATCTTTCATCAGGGCGGCTGCGTCCTTCAGCGAATACTGCTTGGTCTTGTCGGTTTTGGACTCTGCTGCCTTTCTTTTCTTGGTTAATTTTCCCATGGTCGTCAGGATTGTGTTGACTGAAACTGTTTACTGCCCGGAAGTTCCGCCTTCCACGGTGATGCCCATGCTCCTCGCGGTACCGGCGACCATTTTGGCGGCGCTTTCGAGCGTAAAGCAATTGAGGTCGGCCATTTTATCCTTGGCGATCTCTTCGACCTGTGCCCAGGTCACTTTGCCGACTTTGGAGCGGTTGGGCTCCTTGGAACCGGACTTGAGCTTGGCAGCTTCCATCAACTGGACTGAGGCCGGGGGGGTCTTAATGACAAAATCGAACGATTTGTCGGCATAAACGGTCAGCAATACCGGCAGCACCTTTCCCATCTTGTCCTGCGTGCGGGCGTTGAATTGCTTGCAGAAGTCCATGATATTCACCCCTTTGGAGCCCAGAGCGGGTCCGATGGGGGGTGCGGGATTGGCCTGGCCGCCTTTGACTTGCAGTTTTACAAAACCTGCGATTTCTTTTGCCATGCGATCAGCTTGTTTTGGTGCGAGCGTCCGGGGTGGGCCCGGACTCCCAAAATGAACAATAAAAGATTGATTGATCTTAAAAGGAGTGCAAAGGTACTAAGTATTATCGGAATACGAAAAAAAATCCCCCTGCGCCCTTGGGCGGCCGGGGACCGGTACGGCCGGTGTCCGGCCGGTGGCGGGAAGGCCTCCCGCCGGCTCAGCTGAGCTTCTCCACCTGCATGAAATTCAGCTCCACGGGCGTGGCGCGCCCGAAGATCTTCACGGTGACCTTCAGCTTTTTCTTCTCTTCGTTCACCTCCTCGATGGCGCCGTTGAAGTCGTTGAAGGGGCCGTCAATGATCTTGATGGTCTCCCCGACGATGAAGGGCTCGCTCATGGTGACGCCCTGGTCGCTCATCTCGTCGACCTTCCCGAGCATTTTGTTGACCTCCGCCTTGCGCAGGGCGACGGGGTTTTCCTTGCCCAGGAAATGGATGACGTTGGTGGTATTGTTGATGTGGGAGATAATTTCGCTGGTGAGTTTCCCCTGGGCCGCCTCGATCATCACATAGCCGGGGTAGAAATTGCGCTCCCGCATGACCTTTTTGCCCGACTGGACCTTGTAGACCTTCTCCATGGGGACGAAGATCTGGGTAATGACGTCCCCCCATCCGGAGCGCTTGATATCCACGTCCAGATACTCTTTTACCTTCTTCTCCTTCCCGCTGACCACACGGAGGACGTACCATTTCGTCTCAGCTGCATCACCCCCATCCTCGTGGACCTGTGCGTCCTCGGGGAGTTGGGCGTCCTCGTGGTTTTTTTCTGCATCCATTACCTGAAGAGTTTATAAAAGTTTTCCAACACGGTGCTGGACACAATGTCCATGACCCATACAAGAAGGGTAACGATGACCGTCGCGATCAGCACCACCATGGTAGAGGATTGAAGCTGTTCCCAGGTGGGCCAGGATACCTTATGCAGGAGTTCATGGTAGGAATCCTGTATGTATTGTTTGAGTTTGTTCATCCGCGAGGTTGCTTGGGTCACAAATCTTCCCGCCGCGGGGCGGGAAGGATCCCGGGACCTGTTGTCCCTTGCACGGGAGGAGGGACTCGAACCCCCAACCATCGGTTTTGGAGACCGGTACTCTACCAATTGAGCTACACCCGTGTAAAAAGCCATGGGTCAATGGCCACTGAAGCGGAAACTGCTGGCGACTACCGACCCATGACAAAGATACCTTATTTAAAATTGATAATTTCGGTCTTTAGCCATCAGGCGACTTACTTGATGATTTCCGTCACCTGACCTGCACCGACCGTACGGCCGCCTTCGCGGATGGCGAACTTGAGGCCTTTTTCCATGGCGATGGGGGCGATCAGGCTCACCTCCAGGGAGACATTGTCCCCGGGCATCACCATTTCCACGCCTTCGGGCAGCTTTACCTCACCGGTCACGTCCGTGGTCCGGAAGTAAAACTGGGGACGGTATTTGTTGAAGAAGGGGGTATGACGGCCGCCTTCCTCCTTGCTCAGCACGTACACCTCGCACTTGAACTCCGTGTGGGGGGTAATGGTGCCGGGCTTGCAGATGACCATACCGCGGCGGATGTCCTTTTTCTCGATGCCGCGCAGCAGCAGACCTGCGTTGTCGCCGGCCTCGCCCTCGTCCAGGATCTTCTTGAACATCTCCACGCCGGTAACCGTAGAGGTCAGGGGTTCGGGGATCAGGCCCACGATCTCGACGCTCTCGCCCACCTTGATCTTGCCTCTTTCGATACGGCCCGTTGCCACGGTGCCGCGACCGGTAATGGAGAATACGTCCTCCACGGACATCAGGAAGGGCTGGTCAATGGGACGGACGGGCAGGGGAATGTAGTCGTCTACGGCCTTCATCAGGTCCACTACGGCAGATACCCATTTCTCGTCACCGGCCAGGGCGCCCGTGGCGGAACCCTTGATGATGGGGGTGTTGTCCCCGTCGAAGCCATTGTTGCTCAGCAGCTCACGGATTTCCATCTCGACCAGTTCCAGCAGCTCGGGATCGTCTACCAGGTCTACTTTGTTCATGAACACCACGATCCGGGGAACGCCTACCTGGCGGGCCAGCAGGATGTGCTCGCGGGTCTGGGGCATGGGGCCGTCGGTGGCGGCGACCACCAGGATGGCGCCGTCCATCTGGGCTGCGCCCGTGATCATGTTCTTCACATAGTCGGCGTGTCCCGGGCAATCCACGTGCGCATAGTGGCGATTCTCTGTCTGGTATTCAACGTGCGCTGTATTGATGGTGATGCCCCGTTCCTTTTCTTCGGGAGCATTATCAATGGAATCATAGTCCCTCTTTTCTGCCCAACCTTTTTGGGATAGGATGGTGGTAATGGCAGCGGTCAACGTAGTCTTACCATGATCCACGTGACCGATGGTACCGATGTTAACATGGGGTTTGTCCCGCTTAAAGGTTTCTTTTGCCATCGTTATTTGTTTTTTGAATAAAAGGTTTTACTAAATCTGGGTCATCCTGACTGCTCAAGGCCGGGGCAGGGTTTGAGCTGTTGAGCAGGATTGAACTGCCGACCTCTTCCTTACCAAGGAAGTGCTCTACCACTGAGCTACAACAGCTTATGCACTTTCAGGCCGCCGCCGGCCTCTTCCCGGCGGGACGGCTGCTGCCGGCTCCCCCGGTGGCGCGGCGGCCGCCGGGGTCCCTGACGGAGCGGGAGACGAGGCTCGAACTCGCCACCTATAGCTTGGAAGGCTATCGCTCT
>CBINPH010000004.1:0-30718 GCA_966252445.1 uncultured Chitinophagaceae bacterium
GGCTCCTCGACGAGCATCAGAAAGGCAAGGCCCGCTTTTTCGTGCTCGAAGAACAGCCCGCCCCCGGCGAGGTGGCGCCGGCAGCCGAAGGCCTGCTGCCCGCCCTGTCGGTCGTGGAAGTCGACGACCGCTATCGCCCCCTGATCGCCCGCCTGCTGGGCCAGGTGTATATTGCCGACGACGCTTCCGCCCCCGGCTGCGCGGCCGCCATTGAGGCGGGCGCCGTCATCCTGGAAAAGTCCGGGCGCCTGCACCGGGGAAAATACCAGGTCGGCGGAGGGTCCGTAGGGCTTTTCGAAGGCAAGAAACTGGGCCGCGCCAAGAACCTGGACAAGTTGCGCGCCGAGATCGCTACCCTCAGTGAAAAGGTGGCCTCCCTCCAGACACAGATACAGGAAAAACATCAGCTGGTCCTGGGATACAATGCCCAGCTCAATGAACAGCGCCTCAATCAGCTGAGGGCGGAGGTAAATGCTTCCGAAAACCAGCTGTTCGGTTTGCAGAACCGCATGGAGAACTACCGGCAGTTGTCCGAAGGGGCCGCCAGGCGCCTGGCGGAGATGCAGGCCACCCTGCAGCAAAACGAGGACCAGATCGGCGGTGTGCAGGCAGAACTGGCGGCGTGTACAGAGAAGCTGGAAGCCGTGCGCCGCAGCATTGAAGAAGCTTCCGCGGCTTACCAGGACGCCGAGCACCAGTACAACCAGGTGCATGCCCAGTACAACAACCAGAACCTGCAGGTCACGCGCCAGCAGAGCAAGGTACAGGCCTTGCAGCAGGAGCTGGCCTTCAAACGACGCCAGCTGGCAGAGCTGGAGGTCCAGATCACCGAAAACCATGCCCAGCTGGAGGCCGCCACCCAGGGCATCGCAGAGGCCGAACAGGCCATCAAGACTTTCGACGAGGAACTGCTGGAGCTGCTCCGGCGGCGGGATGAGGAAGAGAAGACCCTCAACGAAAGGGATCAGGCCTACTACAATTTCCGCAATCAGGTCAACGAGCGGGAGAGCGCCCTGCGCCAGAAACAACGCCAGCGCGAACAGCTGGATCAGCTGCTGGGCATCCTGAAAGACAAGACCAATGAATTGAAGCTGCAGCTTGCCGCCATGAAGGAAAGGCTGCAGGTGGAATTCCGGATCAACCTGGACGATATTCTGGATGAGCAGCGCAGCACGGAGGAGGATGTGGCGCAGTTGACCGAGAGCGCCGAGCGCCTGAAGAAGCGCCTCGACAACATGGGCGAGGTCAACCCCACAGCCATTGAAGCTTACCAGGAAATGAAGAAACGTTATGATTTCATCCTGGAGCAGAAAAATGACCTGGTGAGCGCGCGCGACTCCCTGCTCGCCACCATCGCCGAGGTGGAGAATACCGCCAACCAGAAGTTCCTGGAGACCTTTAACCAGGTCAAGGAGAACTTCATCAAGGTATTCAAGACCCTGTTTTCCGAAGAGGATGAGGCCGACATGATCATGAGCGACCCGGACAACCTGGCCGATACCGGGGTAGAGATCATCGCAAAGCCCAAGGGTAAACGGCCCACGGCCATCACCCAGTTGTCGGGTGGAGAAAAGACCCTCACCGCTACGGCCCTGCTGTTTGCCATATACCTGATCAAACCGGCGCCTTTCTGTATCCTCGATGAGGTCGACGCCCCCCTGGATGACGCCAATGTGGGGAAGTTCACCAACATGATCCGCAAATTCTCCGAGAATTCCCAGTTCATCGTCGTGACCCACAACAAACAAACCATGGCCGCCGTCGATGTGATCTACGGCGTCACGATGCAGGAACCGGGCGTCAGCAAGCTCGTCGCCGTCGACTTCCGCAGCCTGAACTAAGCCGGGAATAATTTTTATTTCTTGCGGGAAAACCTTATCTTTCTGCCGAACGGAAAGGTTAACCCCATGACCAACCATTCTTTCGAAGTATACCCATTCCGGGCATACGACGGCTTCGGCTGCAATTTATGGCGCTTGAAGAACGATGCGGTTCCCACCCGCGGACCTGTGCTGCTCGTCCATGGCGCCGGGGTCAGCAGCAACATTTTCAACCCGCCGCAATCACCCAACCTGCTGGATTTACTGGCCAGGGCCGGCTATGATGTCTGGCTGGAGAACTGGAGGGGCAGTACTGCTTTTGCGCCCAATGCCTGGGACCTGGATATTGTGGCCGAAAACGATCATCCTGTCGCCGTCCGGGAGGTATGCCGCCTCACCGGCGCCACCACGCTCAAGGCCATCATCCACTGCCAGGGATCCACCAGCTTCATGATCTCTGCCTGCCGGGGCTATCTTCCGCAGGTAGACACCATCCTCAGCAATGCCGTTTCCCTGCATCCGGTGGTCCCTGCTTTCTCGGTCTTTAAACTGGATTACCTGCTGCCCATGCTCCGGCCCTTTACCGGGTACCTGAACCCGCACTGGGCTGTGGAAGCTCCCACGTGGACGGCCAGGGCCATCAGGGCGCTGGTCATGCTGAGCCACCGCGAAGCAGATACCCCCGTCGGCAAGATGGTCAGCTTCACCTATGGAGCCGGCCACCCGGCTCTCTGGGAGCTGGATAACCTGGCAGAGGAAACGCGGACCTGGATCACCGGCGAATTCGGGCCGGTGCCTTTATCCTTTTTCACCCATATCCGCCGTTGTGTCCGCGCCGGTGTGCTGGTCTCCCGCGATGGCAGCAGGGATTATGGGCAGCAGGCGGGCAACTGCCCCGCCCGGCTGGTGTTTTTCACCGGCCGCCGGAACAAGTGCTTTCTTCCCGACAGCCAGGAGCGGTCCTACGATTTTTTTGAAAAATTGCGTCCGGGCTTTCACCGCCTGTATGCCTATGCCGACTATAGCCATCTCGATATATTCTTCGGAAGGAACAGTGCGGAGGACATTTTTCCCACCATGGTGAAGGAACTGAACAGTTAACCAAAAAGCCAACCGCATGCGCATTCCCAAACGCATCCAACGTTATGCCGGACGGCATGCCCTGGTCGACGGCATACCCTTTGCCCTGCCGGTGCATACCTCCAAGTCCCCGGTGCTCATGGCGGCCTTTCCCTGCGATTACGAGGCGGCCGCCGCCATGCTGCCCGGCAATGAACTCCACCCTGTACGCCTGTGGAACGGAAAGGCCGTCTTCATCGTTACCGTGGTCAATTATCTGGACACGTCGATAGGCAAATACATTGAATACAGCCTGGCCCTGGCCTGCACCCGGGGGAGACGTCCCGCCCCGGCCATGCTGCCGGCCCTGTTCATGAAGGCCTATCATACGGGGCAGTTCATCCTGGACCTGCCCGTCAGCACGGAGATCTCCGTCAAAGGCGGCAAAGGCATCTGGGGTATGCCGAAGCACCAGGCCAATCTCGATTTCAGCATCACGGAGGATGTCGTCGCCGCCCAGTATGAAAAGGAGGGCCAGTTCGCCTTCCGCATTGAGATCGACAAGCCCCGTCGCTGCAGCCTGCCCTTGCGGGTGGGGGCCACCAACTACAGCCATTTCCGCAACATGCTGATGGCCTCTTACATTTACTTCCATGCGAAGGCCGGGCTGCGCATAGGCAGGAAAGCCACGGCTCGCCTGTATATTGGAGACCATCCCCGGACCCGGCCGCTGCGTGAGCTGCATATCCGGCCCAAACCCCTGTTCACCCTCTTCATCCCCGAAGCGGACGGTATCCTGGATGATTATTTCGAGTGCTGGTTTATGACCTACGAGCAGCCTCCCGACAGGGTTACCCCGGAAGGGTTCGAGAGCGTGATCTCCCTGGGGCTGAAGGAAGACTGGCTACCGCCGCCGTCCATCACCGATTACCAGCGTTTCCAACTGTAACCTGCCGAACCCTGTAAACCCCCACATCATGAAAAACTTCAAGCAAACCCTGCTGGACATCAACAACGCCTATATCTTCTTCTGCGCCTCGGTCTACCTGGGTATGTTCTGGTCCCTGCATTTTTTCTGGTTTCCCCACTATCCGCATACCCTCACGGTGGACACCTATTACGATGCCATCATTCCGCAGACCACGACGGCGACGAAATATTTTTTCGTGACCATCCCCATCATGGCGGTGGCCATCGTCGTCATGCTCGTGTCCGAATGGAAGGGTCCGCTGCGCTGGGTGCCGCTGGCCTGGATCCCCGGGCTGCTGGCGCCGGTGATCGTGCAGCAGCGGTATATTGAGCGGATCAATGACCGCTTTAAGGCGGGCGTCAAAGATGCCGCCGAACTCCAGCAGCTGCTGCACCAATGGATACGGCTCAACGATGTCCGCTGGATCATCCTCACGGTCATGTGGCTGGTGACCATGTACTTCTTTATTGCGAAGGCGCGGCAGGCTGCCCGGCGCCCCAAACCCCAGTCATGAAAAAGAACCTGGTCATCCTCATCGCCGCCATTTCCGTGGCCACCCTGTTGTCCGGGCTGACCCAGATCGTCGCACCGGCCTTCGTCCTGCGGACCGTCGGTGCGGAAGTCACGCCCACGACCCGGCATTTCTTTGGGATCGTCGGCCTGTTTATGGCGCTTTTTGGCGGCCTGATGCTGCAAACCATCTATCAGGCCAGGCCATGGCGCGGAGCCGTCCTGTGGTGCGCCTGTCAGAAACTGGGTGCCTGCCTGGCGGTGTTCCTGGGCATAGCCCATGGCATCTTCGGCTGGACCGCCGCCGCGGTGGCCGTATTCGACGGACTCTCCGGCATCCTGTTCCTTTATTACCGTCATACCCTGCAAAAGCCATGAAGCGCGTGAGCGAGTTTTTTCTGTATACCTATGCGGGGCTGCTGGTGCTGGCGGGCCTCTGGGGGCTTATCGGCTCACCCCGGATTGATTTCCGCTGGCTTTTTCACTGGGATCCCCGCCAGCTGAACGCGTTCCCCCGGGTCAACCTGCTCAGCCAATACCGGTTTCTGCGGGGCCTGGAACTCGGCTACGGGTTGGCGGCGTTTGCCTACAGGCGGGCTATCCTGGAGGATCCCCGTTTTACGCGCGTCTTCCTGCTGCTGATGGCCCTGGGCGCCGCGGGCCGGATGATCTCCTGCATCACCGACGGCCGGCCCAGCAACCTGATGCTGTTTTTTATGCTGTATGAATTGGCGGGGATCGGGGCCATCGGCTCCCGCATCCTGCGCCCCAAACCCGGGCTTCCATGACATCCGCAGCTTCCGCTTCCTCGACAAGATCGCTGGTGCTGGCCGGTGGCGGCGTACGCCTGGCTTACCATGCCGGCGTGCTCCTGGCCCTGGAAGAAGCAGGGCTGCAGTTCGGCCATGTCGACGGTACCTCCGGCGGTATCTTCGGCACCGCGATGATCGGCAGCGGCATCTCGGCCCGGGAAGCGGCCAGTCGCTGGAGAGCCCTCAAGCTCCTCGGCTTCCTCAGCATGCTGCCCCTGAAGGACTACCGCAGCCAGCACAGCCTGCCGGCCATGGGAGGCTCCCGCGGCATACGCGAAAAAATCTTCCCCGCCCTGGGCATCGACATCGAGGCCATCCGCCGCAACAGACAGGTGGAGACCACCTACAATGTCTGCAATTTTTCCAAAAAGACCCTGGAGACCATTGGAGGAACCGAGGTCACCGAGGATCACCTGGTGGCAGGCATGTCCCTGCCCATGTTCTCTCCTGCCGTAAAGATCGGCGACGACTGGTATACCGACGGGATATGGATCAAGGACGCCAACCTCCGCGAGACCTGGCGACGTGGAGCAGAAGACATCTGGCTGGTCTGGTGTATAGGCAACAACAGGGAGTACCTCAACGGCCTGTTCAACCAGTACGTGCACATGATCGAGATCAGCGCCAATGCTGGCCTCTTCGGAGAACTGCAGGAACTCCGTGCAGAGAACGAAGAGCGTTCCCGCAGCGGCCGTCCTCCCGTCCGGTTGCATATCATCAGGCCGGAATATCCCCTGCCCCTGGATCCCGATTTTTTCCTGAATCACATCGACGCGGATACCCTCATTGCCATGGGCTATGCCGACACCAAGGCTTACCTGGCGGCGCCGGCACCCTTTGATTTCCGCGACATCCCCGGCGCTACGGCCATGAAAGACCCGGGGGCCACGCTGCACTTCCGGCAGACCTACCGGGGGAAGGCGGTCCTGGGCGGCATATCCAGGGAGCTGACCCTGCGCCTCGGGCTTTTCCTGCGGGAGGCCCACGGACGCCGGCACCTGCAGCTCTTTTCCTGTGTGGATGGTGGGGGCGAGGAGGTGCATCCGGCCTACGGACATGTCCTGCGCCGGGAGGCCGGGGAGCTGCTGGCCGAAGGCCGGTTCCTGTGGGGTGGGGAAGAGGGCCTGTTCCGGCTCCGGCTGCGCTTCACCCATCGCCTGTCCTTCCTGCTGGGCCTGGGCCCCAAGACGGCCACTGCCTCTTTTGAAATCGGAGGGGTCCGCGGACCGGATGCGATTTTCGTCCAGCCCGCCGGCCTGCGGCTGCGCCACCGCTGGCATGTGCACCTCCGCTGCGAAAAAGGCTGGTCCGGCCGCCGCCTCATGCGCCGCCGCCTGCTGGATATCCTGTTCAAACCGGAGGCGTTTCCTGTCACCACCGAAAACAATGCAAGATGAAAAGACTATCGAAACCCATCACCGAGCTGAAACCCATGTACGACGTCGTCGTGGTGGGCAGTGGTTACGGCGGCAGCATTGCCGCTTCCCGCCTGTCCCGGGCAGGCCTGGGGGTCGCGCTTCTGGAAAAAGGCAAGGAATTTCAACCGGGCGAATTTCCCGACACCCTGGTGGAAGCAGAGCGCGAAATGCAGCTCAATACCGACAAGCGCCGGGCCCAGGGCAACGGCTTGTATGAATTTCACGTGAGCGAGGATATCTCGGTCTTCAAAGGCTGCGGGCTCGGGGGCACCTCGCTGGTGAACGCCAATGTCTCGATCAAGCCCGAGCCGCGCGTCTTCGAAGACCCGCGCTGGCCCGCCGCCCTGCGGGAAGATCTGGCCGGCCTGGAAGAAGGCTATGCGCTGGCCAGGGCCATGCTCCGCCCCGCGCGTTATCCTGAAAACCAGGACGGCTATCCTGAACTGAAAAAGACCCAGGCCATGCGCGAGGCTGCCCGGGCCATGGGCTATCCCTTCGAGCTGGCTGAGCTGAACATTACTTTCCGGGACGGGGTCAACCAGGCGGGGGTAGCGCAGGCGCGCTGCGTCAATTGCGGCGACTGCGTGACGGGCTGCAACCACCGCGCCAAGAACAACCTCATCATGAACTATCTGCCCGACGCCGTCAATCACGGCGCGGAGATTTTCTGCAATGCCGCCGTGGAATACGTGGAGCAGGCCGGGGATGAATGGCTGGTATATTTTCAGCCTCACCACTGCGACAGGGAAAAGTTCCAGGCGCCGATGATGTTCGTGCGCGCCCGCATGGTTGTGTTGGCCGGTGGCACCCTGGGCAGTACGGAGATCCTGCTGCGTTCCCGGGAAAAGGGGCTGGCGCTCTCCCCTGAGCTGGGTAAACGTTTCACCGGCAACGGTGATGTCCTGGGCTTCTCCTACAACTGTGAAAAAACCATCGACGGCATGGGCCTGGGCAAGCACTGGGATGACCCGGACCGCGGTCCCGTGGGGCCCTGCATCACCAGCGTCATCGACATGCGCTACCAGGAGCGCCTGGAGGACGGCATCACTTTCGAAGAAGGCAGCATTCCCGCCCCCATCGCTTCGGTGGTGAACATGAGCATGCTGGCGCTGTCGCCGCTGACGGGCGAGGACACGGACCATGGGCTGAGGGACTGGCTGGAAGAGGCTGCCCGTTCGGCTGAGAGCCTGGTGCGGGGGCCTTACCACGGCGCCGTCAACCGGATGCAAACCTACCTGGTGATGACCCATGACGACGGCAACGGCCGCCTGGACCTGCAAAACGGCTGCCTGAACATCAGCTGGAAGGATGTGGGCATGCAGCCCATCTTCCGCAAGGTGGACCAGGCCCTCCGTTCGGCGACCGTGGCCCTGAAAGGCACCTATATCCCCAACGTGCTCTGGAACAAATTTTTCCATTACGACCTCGTCACTGTGCATCCCCTGGGAGGCTGCTGCATGGGGGAGGATGCCGCCTCGGGCGTCACCGATCATACCGGCCAGGTTTTCCGCGGGGACACAGGCGCCGAAACCTATCCGGGCCTCTATGTCATGGACGGCTCCATTGTACCGCTGCCCCTGGGCACCAACCCCTTGTTGACCATCTCCGCCCTGTCGGAAAGAGCCTGCCGCCTGATCGCCCGGAGCCTGGACAGAAGCATCTCCTACAGCGATGATACGCCGGCCGAAGCGCCGGGCAGGCCCTGGCCGCTCGGCGTCCAGTTCACCGAGACGATGAAAGGATATTTCTGCCGCGGAGAAAAAGACGATTACCTCGCGGGGTATACCCGGGGCTGTGAGCAGCGTTCTGTATGCCTGTTCACCCTGACCATTCAGACGGGCGACATCGATGCCTTCCTGGCAGACCCCGCTCATCAGGGCACTATGGCGGGCACCGTGATCGCCCCGGTGCTCTCCGAACGGCCGCTGATGGTCAGCCAGGGGATTTTCAACCTCTTTGTGGCCGACCCTGCCGATCCGGGCATGCTGAAAATGAACTACAGCATGCGTCTCCACAGCAAGGAAGGACGCGTCTATTATTTTAGCGGCTACAAAGCCGTCCGCGACGACCGGGGCTTTGACCTGTGGAAGGACACCACCGAACTGTTCGTTACCCTCTACGAGGGCGAGGACGCCACCGCCCCCGTTATCGGCAAGGGGTTGCTGAAGATCGCCCCCCAGGATTTTGCCATCCAGATGACCACCATGAAGGCCGTTAACGCGGCCAACAAGTTGGAAGGCCTGCAGGCGCTCAAGAAATTCGGCGGCTTTTTCAGCAGCCAGGTATTGGAGACCTATTTCAGCAAGCTGTTTTGATCACCGAAAACCTTCATGACCCATGACCGACCAAACGCCCGAGCGCAAGGCCGAAGACTATGTGAAGCTGGGCAGGACCATGGCCGAGAACCACCTCGAGACGGAAAAGAAAAAAATCCCCCGTGCCGGCGCCGGCCACCGGATAACCGAGTTCATCACGCGGCGGGTATGGACCTGGCTGTACTATTACCTGGACAGCCGCTTCGGGGCCAACCATCCGTACCCCGATTACAGCGGCTCCGAAGACAAGGGCATTTACCCCCTGCGTGGCCATGCCGCAGGAGAAGGAGAGGAGGTCACCCTCGCCCTATGCGCCGACTGGGCCACGTACACCCGGCAGTCTATCGCGGTAGCCGAGCGCATGGCGGATCACCATCCCGACTACACGCTGCATTTGGGAGACACCTATTTCGTGGGTGAGCCGAAGGAAGTCAAGGCCAACTTCATCGCCCCCGGCTCGCCCTGGGTGCGGGGCAGCCGCGGCAGTTTCGCCGTCCTGGGCAATCATGAGATGTATGCCCGCGGCATCGCTTTTTTTGAGGACCTGCTGCCTACCCTGGGACTTTGTGTGAACGGGGTATACCAGGGGCAGGGGGCCGGGTTCGTCTGTCTCGAAAATGAGCACTGGCGGGTCCTGGCCCTGGATACGGGCTATCACTCCATCGGCAAGATCCCCTTGCTGGAAATGCTGCCCTGGCTGGGGCCCAATTGCCGGCTGGACGACAAACTGATGCACTGGCTGGTCCGCGACGTGAAGCTGGACGATCCTGCGGACCGGCGCGGGCTCGTGATCCTCACCCATCATCAATATATCACGGCGTTCAACGAAGGAGAGTTCCCCCGGCCGGCGCGGCAGCTGGCCGCCCTCATCGGCCAGGACCGCCCGGTCCTCTGGATATGGGGGCATGAGCACAAGTTTGCCATGTATGAAAAAGCCCGCATCGGCCGCGGGATCACGGCCTATGGCCGCTGCATAGGCCACGGAGGCATGCCGGTGGAGTTGAAAACCTTCAAGCGCAAAAAATCCCGCACCGGCGCAGACAAGCTGGTGGTTGTCGACGAGCGTGTTCACCGCTCCCAGCTCAGCCGCAAGAACCCGCTGGGGTACAACGGGTATGCCTTGATGAACTTCCGGGGCGCGGAACTGTCCATCACCTACAGCGACTTTTTCCAGCCTTTGGTCACCGAACAGTGGACGGTCCACCCCGACGGCAGCCTCAGCGGACAGATCATCCCGGCGCCGGACTGCCCCCTGCAACCTGTGCCCGGAAAACGCTGGCCGGACGCCGTCGCCTGAGCCGGCCCGGCCGGGCGTAAAAAAATTTTTGACGAAAGGATTTTTTTCCTACATTGTGTGTTCAAACGTTTGCATATGGACGATCTTTTACGACGCATCCAGTATGATAACGATGAGCATGCTTTCCGGGAACTATACCAATCCCAGTTTTTCCGCCTGCACCGCTTTGCATACACCTATGTCGGAACCCGCGAAAGCGCCGAAGAGGTCGTTCATGATGTATTCCTGAACTTATGGACGAAAAGGACCGCCCTGGACAGGATCGGCAATCCCCAGGTGTACCTGTATGTGTCCGTTAAAAATACGGCCATGAATTATCTGCGAAAAACCCGCCGCACCCGTATGCAAACGATTGAGGATGCGCCTCATCCGGGCGGGGCCCAGGCCCTCAACCCCGAATCCCTGCTCATCAGCCGTGAGCTGCAACGTCAGATCAGCGAAGCGGTGGAAAGCCTGCCTCCCCGCTGCCGGCTCATTTTCAAACTGGTGAAGGAGGACGGGCTCAGTTACAAGGAGGTCGCGGCCATCCTGGATCTTTCGGTGAAGACCGTAGACACCCAACTGTACCTGGCCCTGAAAAAGCTGGCCGGCGCACTGCGCCCCCTGTGCCGCGAATATTTCCCGGCAGCCAGCACCGCCTAAAAAAATTCTCCGCTCCTTAAGGAATTCATCCCGCGCCGGGGTCCTATACCGTAGCGCTGTGTACCCCTGCTTCCCGTAGATGCCCGCGGCGCCGGGGAAAGACTGCCTGTATGGACCTGGATGAGATCTTGCATTTGCTGGCCAAGCGATGGGGCAAGGAAGCCACAGCCGAGGAAGAGAGGGACTTGCGGCGCTGGCTGCGGGAGCATCCCCGGGAGGCGATGTGGATCCGCATGATGGAAGCAGCCGGAAGCCCTCATCGCCCTGATCCGCCCGACGACGGAGCCCGGCCATGGGACCGCCTGCGGGCGGCCACCGGATCTTTCGCCGCCCCCGATGCACAGGAAGAGGAACCGAAGGCGCAAGCCGCATGAACGCCCGGCCGGCCAGGAGACCGATGTTGTGCCCTGCATGGTGCCGCGATACGGACGGGATATGCCCGTCCGCCACCTGTAAACTTGTAAATCTGCAGCATGAAAAAGTCTACTTTCTTCCACCGCCACATCCCGACGGCCACCAGGCCCGGTCTCTGGAAAACGGGGCTGGTCCTGCTGGTCTTCGCGGCAAGCCTCCCTTCTCCGCTGCCGGGCCTGGCTGCTCCCCGCCAAGGGGTAGCGGGCGCCGCGGCCCAACGGCCGGTGAGCGGCACCGTGACCGATGAAAACGGCGCTGCGCTGCCGGGCGTGACCGTCCAGGTCAAAGGCCGCACGGAAGGTACGGTCACGGACGGGAACGGCCACTTCCAGCTGGACGTGCCGGAAGGCGGTGTGCTGGTGGTCTCCTTCGTGGGCTACCAGACGCAGGAGGTCACCCCCGGAGCCTCGGGTACCCTGTCCATCCGCCTGGTGACGGCCGCTTCAGGCCTGAACGAAGTAGTGGTCGTGGGCTACGGCACCCAGAAAAAAGTCAACCTCGTAGGGTCCGTGTCGACGGTGAAAGTGGACCAGACACTGGCCAGCCGCTCCGTGCAGAATGTATCGTCCGGGCTGCAGGGCCTCGCTCCAGGCCTGGCGGTCAACCAGTCCACCGGCATGGCGGGGAACAACCAGGCCGCCCTGCTGATCCGCGGCCTTGGCACGGTCAACAATGCCAGCCCCCTCATTGTGGTGGACGGCATGCCGGACGTGGACATCAACCGGCTGAACATGAACGACATCGAAAGCGTCTCCGTGCTCAAGGATGCGACCTCCTCGGCGGTGTACGGGTCCCGGGCAGCCAACGGCGTCATCCTCATTACGACAAAGTCCGGCAAAGGCGCGCAGCGTACGTCGATCAATTTCACCGGGTCCTATGCCGTAGAGGTGCCGGTAAAAGCCTACGAGTTCATGTCCACCTATGCCAAAGCGCTGACCGTAGAGCAACGCATGGCCGCTACCAATACCAAGGATGAAAACCAGACCTTCAAGAACGGCACCATAGACCAATGGCTGGCCCTGGGCATGGTGGACCCCTTGCGCTTTCCCAACACCGATTGGTGGGACGTCATCATCCGCAACGGCGCCCTGCAGCAATACGATCTGTCCGCTACCGGAGGCGGGGACAAGAGCAATTTTTATATCTCTGTGGGGACCAAGGACGAGAACGGGCTGCAGATCAACAACAATTATGACCAGTACAATGCCCGTTTCAACTACGATTACAAGGTCCGGGACAACATGAACGTCGGCGTACGGTTTTATGGCAACTGGTCCCATTACACCTATGCACTCGCAGACGGGTTCACGGATGACAATCCGTCGAACACGGCCGGCTTCGACATGCAGTATGCGGTCGCGGGCATAACGCCCTATGATCCCAAGACCGGGTATTTCGGCGGCGTGATGGCATACAACGAGAGCCCGCAGGCGTACAACCCCTATACCTTATATGTCAACAACCTCAACCGGATGAACCGGCAGGAAGCCAATACCAGCGCTTACTGGGACTGGACGCCCATCAAGGGCCTCACGGCGCGCATCGACTACGCCCTCAACTACTACAACCAGTTCCGCTGGAGCGCCAACATGCCCAATACCTCCTATAATTTTCAGACACAGTCTTTTGGCAGCCGCGTATATGTGGGGGACAACGCGGGTGTAGGCAACTATACCAATACTGGCTACAAGACGATGATGAACGGGCGGCTTCAGTACAACAACGTGTTCGCCGATCACCATGCCGTCAGCGCCCTGCTGGTCTACAGCGAAGAATTCTGGTACGACCGCTATCAGGCCAGTTCCCGCAACGACCGTCTGTACCCCAGCCTGCATGAGATCGACGCCGCCCTGACCGATATCCAGTCCACCGGCGGAAATTCCAGCACCGAGGGCCTTCGCTCCTATATCGGCCGTCTCAATTATACGGCTTACGACAAATACCTGCTGGAAGCGGACTTCCGTTACGACGGTTCTTCCAAGTTCCTGCCCGGCAGCCGCTACGGTTTCTTTCCTTCGGTAGCCTTGGGATGGCGTTTTTCGGAAGAGGGATTCATCCAGAACTTCACCCGCAGCTTTCTGACCAGCGGCAAGCTGCGTGCTTCTTACGGCGGACTGGGGAACAACAGCGGCGTTGGCCGCTATGAGCAACAGGAAACCCTGAACGCCAACAATTATATGATCGGGGGCGATATTGCCAAGGGGTTTGTGAACCGCAAGATGGTCAACCGCAGCCTCTCCTGGGAAGCCACCACCGTCCTGGATATCGGCCTGGACCTCGGCTTCCTGGACGACCGCCTGGCCGTCACCCTGGACTACTACAACCGCCTGACCACGGGCATGAACCGGCCCTCGGACATGTCTATCCTGCTCACCGGCGCCTACGACGCCCCCCGCACCAACATCGGGAACCTGCGGAACCGCGGCATTGAGGGCGACTTCACCTGGACGGACCAGGTGGGCCAGTTCCATTACAGCCTGCAGCTGAATGCCTCTTACAACGCCACTGTGCTTGAAAAATGGAACGAGTACCTGGGCAGGGGATGGGTGTTCCTCGGCATGCCTTATCATTTCCTGTATACCTACGAGGACATCGGCATAGCCCAGACCTGGGAAGATGTCTACAACGCCACGCCGCAGGGCGCCTCACCCGGCGATATCCTGCGCAAGGACCTCAACGGGGACGGGCGCATCGACGGGAACGACATGAAAGCCTATCCCCACATCCAGCGGGACAGGCCCACCACGAATGTGGCCCTCAACGGTTACCTGTCCTGGAAGGGGATCGATGTATCTTTTCTCCTGCAGGGCGCCGCCGGCCGGAAGGATTACTGGCTCAACATATACAACCAGGTCAACTTCTCCCTGCAACGCTACGCATCCACCTGGGATCACTGGACCAACCCCTGGTCCCTGGATAACCGCGACGGCCTCTGGCCCAGGCTGGGCGGCAGCAACAATGAAGTGGAGACCTCCTTTTGGCTGGACGATCTCAGTTACCTGCGCGTGAAGAACCTTCAGGTCGGCTATTCCCTGCCGGCCGCCCTGCTCAGCAAGGCGAAAGTACACAGCTTCCGCATCTACCTCTCGGCCGAGAACCTGGCTACCCTGACATCGTTCCGGGGCCTGGATCCCGAGATCACCGGCAACAGAAGCAGCGCCTATCCCATTGTCAAATCCTATTCCCTCGGCGTCAACCTGGGCCTCTAAAAATCGACCACTATGAGAAAAGCGACTTCGATAAAATTGTCCACCGCCGTGCTGGCCATGGCCATGGTGCTGAGCGCCGGTTGCCGCAAGCACCTGCTGGACCGGGACCCCACCACGGACCTGGCCTCCTCCGCCTACTGGAAGACTGAAGCCGATGCCACCTATGCC
Organism: uncultured Chitinophagaceae bacterium; assembly: GCA_966252445.1. Classification (GTDB taxonomy): domain Bacteria; phylum Bacteroidota; class Bacteroidia; order Chitinophagales; family Chitinophagaceae; genus CBINPH01. Next base: position 14,635 of record CBINPH010000004.1, read on the forward strand.
CTGATGGGCGCGTATGCATCGGTCAGGGCCTGCTTTGACAGGGACCTCTACTTTGACGGACAGGGAGAATATGTGCGCGACCGCAGCGGATCGAACAGCACCCAGAGCGGCAATCCCTACAACGGGAACAATTACAACCCCACCGACTACGGGGACAATTTTGACAACTATTACAGAGCCCTCTATGGCGCGGTGAACCGGACCAACTACGTGATCGAGAATGTCATGAAGATGATCACCACCGCCAACCCGGAATCCGTGCCCGCCCTTGAAACCATTGTGGGAGAGGCCCGGCTGCTCCGTGGGCTGGTGTATTTCCGGCTGATCTCCATGTGGGGAGACGTGCCATACATCGGGCACATCGTCAACGACAACGGGGAGGTGGCTGACCTGGCCCGAAGCCCGCTGGCAGACGTGAAAGATTCCATCATGGCGGATTTCACCTATGCCTTGGAGAAGTTGCCCGACGCCGGAGAGGAACTGGGCCGCGCGGGCAAGCCCGCCGCCCTGGCCCTGCGGGGCAAACTGCAGCTCTACTGGGCCTGCTGGAACCATTTCGGATGGCCAGAGCTGGACACTTTTACCCCCAGTGAATCGGAGGCTGTAGCGGCCTACCAGGCTGCCGCCGCCGATTTCAGCAAGGTCATCAACGATTTCGGATTGGTGATGTTCCGCAACGGTGAACCCGGCGAAGTAGGCGAACTGGGCAAAGCGGACGTGCTGCCCAATTACTACTACCAGTTCACGCCCCTGGGCAACGGCGACCCGTCCATGATCATGGTTTTCACCCACGGCGGCACCGGGACCGGCCAGGGGGAAGAGCTGATGCGCGATGTCTCCGGCCGCAATTTCGAGGGATCCCAGTGTTGGGTAACGCCCCGCTACGAGATTGCAGACCGGTATCAATCCACCATCACGGGAGACTTCGCCCCACCCCTGATCCCGATGAATCCCAGCACGCCCGGCGCGCGCACCGCGCCCAATTCGGCCGTCAACCCCCAAAGCTACCTGAACCGCGACTACCGGATGAAAGCCTCCATCCTTTGGGACTACGAGGTGGCCCAGGGCATGCTTTCCCTGAAGGAAACCGATTTCATTCCTTTCATTTACCGGACCTGGAACCAGCCCGTGACGATCAACGGCAAGGAATACATCAGCTACAATACCGATGGCTGCAATTCCGGATATGTGTTCCGTAAATTCCTGCGCAACTATGCCGGGCAGGGCCGCAGTGAAGGTGATTATGCGTGGCCCGTGGTGCGTCTGGCGGACGTGTACCTGATGTATGCGGAGGCCACCAATGCCGTCAACGGCCCACAGGCCGATGCCATCGAGCTGGTGAACAAGATCCGCCATCGCGGCAACCTGCCGCCCCTGGCCGCAGATAAGACCGCAGACAAAAACAGCTTTTTCGACGCCATAGAGCAGGAACGCATCATCGAGCTCCTGGGCGAAGGGCAGCGTTCCTTCGACATACGGCGCTGGCGCGCCCTGGAAAGGGTCTGGGGCCCGCCCGGCGGAGACGGCAAATGGCGGATTGACACCCATGGGGCCGAACAGCAGCGGTATTTCCAGAACACCCCGGAGCGCACTTATCACCAGAATTATATTTTCCGTATACCGCCCTCCGAACGGGACCGCAATCCGAACCTGACGCAAAATGCGCCCTGGCGCTGACACGGGGCCTTACCTCACACGCAAATCCACTACCATGGTGACCAAAAAATACATCGGGATATCACTCGCCAGCCTCCTGGCCCTGTTGGTCTGGGCAGGCTGTTCCAAGGACTACCCCGTCGATGAAGACGGCCTGCTGATCACGACCAGAACGGAATGTTATGTCAGCAATTTTGAGCTGCTGGGCGCGGACTTCAGGACCGTGATCAGCGGCAGCCCGGAGATCGACACCCTGGCCTGCACCATTCACGTGCAGGTTTTCTACGGGACCGATCTGACGCATCTGTACCCGCAGTTCTCGCTGGCTTCCGACTGCAAGCTGGACCCCAAGGTGACCGGCATGGTAGACTTTTCCGATACCACCCACCCCAGATCCTATACCGTGATCTCGGGCAACCGGAAGATCCGCAAGCCATACACCGTCCGGGTCTCTGTCATTCAACCCTAGTCCATTCATCAAATCGCGTATTATGCCACGGAAATGTTTTACATATATCCTGGGCCTCCTGGTGGTCCTGTGTGCATCCTGCCAGAAGGATGACGACTACAAGACGCCGGTTCCGCCCTCGGTGCTCCAGAACGACTGCATCAAGCGATCCCTTGGCCCCAACATCGTGGGGAGCTACATCGAGTTCGCCTATGCCATGGCGATCATCCCGGAAAAAGGGCATATCGTGTCGGCACAGGTAGAGGCTTCCATTCCCGGGGGGGAGGACACCTACCTGGAGAACCATTCATATTATACCAACGGCAGCGGGGAGGATGTGGGCGTGGAGATCGGTGGTCCGTCGGTGACCAAAGATATGGTGACCGAGGTCACCTTCACGGCGGACACCAACGCCGCGACGCTTCGGTATTATTACCAGGTACCGGAGGCCGCCAGGGGAAAGCGCGTATCCTTTACGTTTACGGCCCGCAGCAGCGATGGTGAGTCTGTACGCTACGAGATGGGGCCCTACGAGATAGCCACGATGGACATGACCCTGGACCTTGCCCTGACGGACAGCGACGCCTGTTACATCTCCGTGGCGGACATGGCCGTGTACAACGCCGATGAGGCCGCCGCCCACGCAGGCAGCATAGACCTCGTCTACCTGTACCGTTCGATACCGGGTGTGGACTTCAACCATGCGTTGGTATCTCCGGGGGGAGAGCCGCAATACCTGCCAGGCGTGGACCTGCCTGCAGGGGCGGACAACGTGACGAAGGTCCGGCGCGCCTGGGACCTGAGAGACCGCCAGCTGGCCCGCGAGGCCGATGGTGTTTTCGTGGATGATCCGGATCTGGCAGCCCTGCAACTCGACGGGGCGCCGGACTACGCCATCAATCTGAAAGAAGAAGCTGGCGTCTGGGTCGAGACGGCAGATGGCAAGTACCGGGCATATATTTACCTGAATGAGGCCCACAGTGACGGCAGTGCGGTGATCAGCATGAAGCGCTATACCATGCCCTGATCATATCGCGGGACGGGTCGTCCCGCCGGTCGGCCCCGGCGCTTCTGCTTTTTTCATCCGGATGATCCCAGATCGTATGAGACATACTTTATTCCCGGCAGCGTTTGCGCTCCTGATCTGTTGTGCCTGGTGGCCGGTGCCCACCCGGGCACAGGCTTTTGTACACCCCGGTATAGACCAGCGCCCTGCGGACCTGGCGTACATGAAACAGGTTGTCCGGGAAGGACGTGAGCCTTGGAAGAGTGCGTATGAGAGGCTGCTGGCCGCCACCGACACCGGCTTCGTGGCCCATCCTTTCGCGCACGTGCTGCGTGGTCCCTATGGTCGTCCCAATGTGGGCGGTAAGGAACTGGCCTCCAGTGCCAGCATGGCCTATAATTGTGCGCTCCTGTGGTACATCACCGGCGATCATGCCTATGCCGCGACGGCCATCCGCATCCTCAATGCCTGGTCTCCCGTGCTGCAGGACTTCGATTACAACGATGCCAAACTGCTGGCCGCATGGACGGGCCACGACTGGTGCAACGCGGCAGAGATCCTGCTGCATACGCAGGCAGGCTGGGCGCCTGCTGATGTAGCACGCTTCAAAGGCATGCTGCTGGATGTTTACTATCCCCTGCTGCGGTTCTATTATCCGACGGCCAACGGGAACTGGGACGGGGCCATCATCCACAGCCTCATGGCCATCGCCATCTTTACCGACAACCGCCCCCTGTTCAACGACGCGGTGGACCATTTCCTGCACGGTCCGATGAATGGAAGCCTGTTCAAATACATATACCCCACAGGCCAGTGCCAGGAAAGCCAGCGCGACCAGGGACATGTGCAGCTTGGGTTGGGTGAATTCGCCGGCGCCGCACAGGTCGCCTACAGCCAGGGGGTGGACCTCTACAGCCTGGGCAACAACCGACTGGCCCTCGGGTATGCCTATACGGCCAGGTTTCTGCTCGGGGATCGCCCCTTTTGCTATGGCACGCTGTCTGAGCGCGCCATGTCCCTGAGGGATGACTATGAGAGTGTGTACCGCCATTATGAGGCGCAGGGACTGTCGATTCCCTACATCCGCAGGGCTGCCGACTCGGTTCGGCCCGGGGCCAGCCGCAGCGTGCTGACGGCCCTGCGCCGCCCCCAAGCTCCGGCCGGGGAGGCCCGCCCTCTGGTCCCCGACACCACCGCGTACCGTGCGGGTGCTACGGTGGCCAACACACCTCCCGCCGGCGCCATGGCAGTCTCGGCCGGCGCCTCAATACAGGAAGCCCTGGACAGCGCCGCAGGCACGGGCCGTTGGGTATGGCTACGCCAAGGGCTGCACACGCTGAAGGCGCCGCTGAGGATCCCCAGCGGGGTAACGCTGGCGGGTGAAGGCCCCAGCACGATCCTGTTCCTGGACCCCGCATCCGGGGAAAGGGATGCGATTGTCTGCGGACCGGAGGGGGTGCACGACGTGACCTTCCGCGATTTCGTCCTGGAAGGGGGGATAAGCGTAGAGCTGCCTTCCGACCCCAACAGCGTGCGCTCCTTTCGCAACAAAGGGAACAGGGGAGGAATCCTGCTTCGCAGCGAAGCACCCGGAAACATCCATGACCTCCGCTTCATACGCCTGACGGTGCGCAACTGCACATCCAACGGGATATCGGTCAGCGGGGGAAAAGACCTGGTGTTTGAACGCTGCAACCTCGAAGAGAACGGCTCCTCGGTGGTGCCGGGGCCGCGGCTGCAGCACAACTTGCTGCTCACCGACTGCGAGCAGGTGCAGATCAGCCGCAGCCGGCTGGATGGCTCTCCCTTCGGGAGTGGCCTGGCACTGATTCGTTGCCGCCAAGTACGCATCCTGGGCAATGAAGTGGCGCGCAATGCCTGGCACGGTATCCTCATCAGGGCCTGCCGGTCCCTGCGCATCGACAGCAACACGGTGGAGGGCAACGACGGCAGCGGCATATGCGCCGAACGCTTTCAGGAACGGTCCGCGGAGCTGACCCTGCAGGATAACCTGGTCTGGTACAATGCAGGCTACGGCATAGCCATGGATGGGGTAGGCTCCCTGCAGGCGGGGCCAAACCGCCTGCTGGGCAACGGACCTTACGGAAGCAATCCCCCGCCCAGCCAAAGCCGCATCAGCGACCAGGCAACGGGGCCCTGACCGGCTGCCGCTCATACGGCCTGGCGCCCGTATACCCAGTATGGGTTTCCCGGGCATGGTGGAGGCGGTATTTTTAACCGAAGAGCAGATAGATGCAAAACCTAGGCAGGATAGCGGTCTTCACGATGCTTTGGATGCTGCTGGGCACGGCGTTGCCGGCCCAGATGGTCCATCCCGGCATGCTCCATAGCCGGGCGGATCTGGACTTCCTGCGTCAGCAGGTGCAAGCCGGACATGAGCCCTGGGCCAGTTTGTGGAAAGACCTGGAAGCCTCGCCGGAAGCTGCTGCCGACTGGACCCCTCATCCCCGGCGGGTCATCGTCGTGGGTTTTTACAGCCAACCAGACATCGGCGCCAGCGATTTCCGGCGCGATGCCGACGCCGCCTATACGCTCGCTCTGCGTTACGCCGTGTCCGGCGAAGAAGCCTTTGCGGAGGCCGCAGTAGGGATCATCGGCGCCTGGTCCCGCAGCCTGGATTCCATCACCGACAACAACAAGAAGCTGCTGCTGGGTATCGCAGGCGTGAAATTCCTGAACGCCGCCGAGATCCTCCGCTATGCCTATCCCGCCTGGAGCCCCGCCGGGCAGGCGGAGTTCCGGCAGATGGCCCTGCAGGTGTGGTACCCCCTGCTGAAAGATTTTATGCCGGGCTACAACGGCAACTGGGATGCCGCGATAGCGCAGACCATGATGTGCATCGGCATCTTTTGCGACCGGAAGGACATCTTCCTGCGCGCCTGTGATCACCTGCTCCACGGCGCCAGCAACGGCGCCATCAACCATTATTTTACGGCCTGGGGGCAATGCCAGGAGAGCGGCCGGGATCAGGGGCATACCCAGATGGGCCTCGGGTTCCTGTCCACGGCCTGCGAGATCGCCCGGACGCAGGGCTATGACCTCTATGGCGCGTACAACAACCTCCTGGCTACCGGTTATGAATATACGGCAAAATATCTCCTGGGCGGTGAGGTACGCTATGTACGCTATATCAATTTCCAGGGGAAAGCCCTGTTCGGGGACAGCATCTCTTCCCGGGGCCGGGGCCACTTTTCGCCGGTTTATGAACGGGCGTATCACCATTACCACGACCGCATGGGCATGGATATGCCCTGGACCCGTGCCGCGCTGGAGCACAGCCGTCCCGAACAAAGCAGCACGGTATTCATGTCGTGGAACAGCCTGACCTCCCGGGATTTCCCGGTGGGGCCGATGACAACGGACCGGGGCACAACCCGCAAAACCAGCACCCGATGAGAAAGTACTGTGTCATGCTGTGGGGCTTGCTGGCCCTGGCCGGGCCGCTGTCGGCACGGCAGGCTCATCCCCATATCCTGGTCGCCGCCAAAGACAAGGCCCTGGTCTGGGAAAAAATACGAAGCAAGCCCTGGGCCGCCGAGGTGTTCCGCCATTTGCAGGAAGAGGCCGATCCCTTTGTGCAGCGTCACCGGAAGGATCCGCAATGGATATTGAGCCGGTACCTGATGAACCGCGTGCCCGGCAAGCGCTATACCCAGTTTTATGCCGATGCGCAAGGCACGGCACTGGTCCGGTATGGCGGCGACGCACCTTATCCGACCGTACGGGTCTCCCCCCACAAACGGCCACCGATCACCGACGACGGGTACACCTACCGGATGCCTTCCCTGGAAGAACTGATCCCCTACGATACGTCGATGACCATGCGCCTGCAGTCCAACGCTCCGGGGCAGCCCTGGAAAAGGGTGGATCCGCAGAACTTCGTGGGCAGGATCAACGGCGAGATCAACAGCCTGGCTCTGGATGCCGCCATCCTCTACTGGCTGACCGGCCGGGAGGAGTATGCCGTCTTTGCCGCGGACATCCTCTCCCAATGGGCCAGGGGGGCTTATTACCAGGAGCCCATCATCGGCCCCTGCCGCACGGGTTTCCTGGACATTCAGACCCTGGGAGATGCGCAGGCGGTGCCGCTCATTCTGGCCTACGACTTCCTCTACGATTTCCTGCGGCAGCATGGATACGACACCCGCTGGTACGAGCCCGTGTTCGATAAAATCGCCGCCACGATGACTTTCCGGGGGTACTGGAACAACAACTGGTTCGCCGCCCAGTCTCCCGCCATGGTGTATGCGGCACTGTCGCTGCAGGACCGGCAAAAGCGGGATTTTTACCTGAGTTTTTACCTGCGCCGCGATACGGTACAGGGTGCCTGCGGGCATCTGGCCCTGCCCAGTGTGGTGCACCGCTGGCTCACCCCGGACGGGCACTGGAAAGAGCCCGGAGGGTACCACAACTATCCCGTAGGCAACCTGCTGGTCTCGGCCATGGCGCTGGAAAAGAACGGATATCCCGTATTTGAGCATTTCCCGGCCTTGTTCCGGGCGGCGACGGTGATGCTGAAATATGCCTTCCCCAACAAGAAAAATCCGGCTTTCGGGGACAATGGGGGCCGCCCCGCGCAAAGTCCGGAAGCCCTGGAGATTGCCCTGGCGATGGCTTCCCGGGCTGGTCAGGCGGCTCCGCTGCAGGAGCTCACCGCCGCCATGCAGGCGTTGTCTTCCGCAGGAGGGTACGACCGTAGCCGTAGCGGATACCTGGGCCTGCTTTGTTTCCTGCCTGACTGGCCGGCCGCCAGGGCTGAGCCGTATCGCTGGCCGAGGAGCGGGGCCCTGGATTATGCGCGCTGTTACCTGCAACGAAACGGCACCGACAGCCTGCACGGCCTGATGTATGTGGTGCAGGGAGCCACCTACAACCACAACCACGCCAACGGCATGGCCATGGAATTGTATGGCGCCGGCCTGGTCATGGGTGCTGATCCCGGCAAAGGGCTGACCTATGAAGCGCCGCTGCATGTCCAGTATTATGCACAGTGGGCCGCCCACAACACCGTCGTCGCGGCAGGCCGCTCCAGTGCCGTACCGGCGTTCCGGGGCGGGGGAGGCGCCAAGCACATCGGGGAGATCAGCCTCGCTGCCATGGAACCCCTGCCGGGGCAGGAAGCCGTTTCCGCCCATGGCTCTTTCACCGACACGCGTTACCGGGATCCGGTGACCGGGGCCCGGCAGCAGCGGGTCATGGCCATCGTCCGGACGGGGGATACTGCAGGCTACTATGTCGATATTTACCGGTCTTCGGACCCGCAGGACAACGCTTATCTTTACCACAACATCGGGCAGGGAATACAGTGGCTGGACGCTAAGCGCCGGCCGCTGGCCACCCAGGTAGCCGAATATCCCCTGGCGCCCGGGGATCCTCCGGGGCTAGGCGCTCTGCATGCTTTCCGGGGCACAGGCCTTAAGGGGGAGGCGGTCACCGCCTTGTTCAGCGTGGAAAAGGGGCCCCGGCCCAGCTTCATGCAGGTGCTCTTTCCGGCCGGAACGCAGCGCAAGTATTACGAAGCACTGGCGCCTGTTACCCGGACCGCTCCTGCCCCGTACCGCAGCCTGCCTACGCCGGTGATTATATGCCGCCAGGAAGGCGAAGCCTGGAATCGGCCCTTTGTCGCCGTCTATGAACCTTTCCTGGATACGGATGGCTATCGCGTAGAGGCCGTGGAAAAAACGGCGGGGGCGGATGGATTTTTGGCCCTGCAGGTGCGGCAGCACGGAGGATCGAGCCAAAGGATTTTCCAGGCCCTCGATTCCCTGACCTTGCATGAAGGCCGTGGCTGGAGTTTCGAAGGCAGTTTCGCCCTGGTGGGCCTGCACAACGACAGCGCTACATACCTGTACCTGGGCCGGGGGAAGACCCTCGCCTGCGGTCCACTGGCCATCCGCCTGCAGGGAGGGACCGGCGCCGCCGCGCTGGAACGCGAGGGCGACCATTGGCGCATCAGTTGCCAGCGACCAGCCATGATCACCCTGCCGACGGTCAGCGCACTCTGGCTCGACACCGGCAAGGGCCGGAAGCCGCTGTCCCTGCAACAGGGGAAGGGCAAAGTAACCTTTGCCGTGCCGGCCCTGCAGGCTGCGTGCCTTTATACCCGGCCATGACGGCCGGCACCCGGATAAAACACCACGCATGATGAGACACCGCTCGCCATTCATTTGCCGCCGCGCCAGCTGGACGCTCGTGTTCAGCCTGCTGTGCGCCGGAGCGCTGCCCCTGGCCGCCCGGCAGTCTGTCACATGGGAACCCCTGGCGGAGACCTATACGCCCCAGCAGCTCGGCGGAATGCTTCTGCCGCAGGGCCGTTGGGATACTTTTGCAACGCACCTGGCGGATGGCGATCCCTCCCTCGTCCCGGCAGAGATCCGGACTGCCTATATCCATGCGGGGGAAGCCCTGCTGGATGCCTCCTGGCCGGCCTTGCCGGCCACCGTCTTCCTGGAGTACGTCCGCAATGGGAACCGTTCGGATTATGAAAAATTGTCCTTTGCCCGGCGCCGTCAGCTGGCCACCCTGGTGCTGGCAGAGACCATGGAAGGCCGCGGACGCTTCCTGGATCAGATCATCAACGGCATCTGGGCGATCTGCGAAGAATCCTTCTGGGGCGTGCCCGCCCACCTGAACTTGCAAAAGGCCAAGGCCGGCCTCCCGGATGTCGAAGATCCCGCCGTAGATCTCTTTGCCGCAGAAACGGCCCAGGAAATGGCCTGGACCTATTACCTGCTGAAAAAGCGGCTCGACAGCGTCAACCCCCTGATCGCCCGGCGCATCGTGCTGGAAACCAGGCGCCGCATCCTGTGGCCTTATCTCCGGCACCGGGACTGGGGTTACCTGGGCTATGTGTGGAAGGCGGCCCCGGCTGCCTCCCGCCGGGTGAACAACTGGAACCCCTGGATCAATTCCAACGTCCTGGTCGCCGCCCTGATCTTGGCGGACGACAGCCTGCGGAACCAGGTCGTCTACAAGACCATGGAGAGCGTAGACAATTTCGTTATTCCCTATCCTGCCGATGGCGGCAGCGATGAGGGGCCGGAATATTGGGGGCGGGCAGCCGGCGCCCTCCTGGACTACCTGGAGGTCCTTCACCGGGCCACGGGAGGACGCATCAACGCCTTCGGGCAACCGGTGGTCAGGCGCATGGGCGGCTATATTTACAAGATGTCGATCAGCTATCCGTATTTTATCAACTACGGGGACGCCGATCCGGTGTACCGGCCCGACCCTTCGCTGCTCTACCGTTTTGGCCGCGCCACGGACGATACCTTGCTGATGCATTTTGCGGCCTACCAGGCCCGCCGGGACGATTACGGGCCTGGGGTGCTCCCCGGAAGCTTCGGGGTCCTCAACAGATCCCTGCTGGCGCTGCGGGTGATGAAGGCTCTCCGGGACGCGCCGCCGGACCCGGCCCTCGTACGGGATGTCTGGCTGCCCGATATCCAGGTCATGGCGGCCCGCTCCGTGGCGGGCAGCGACAAGGGGCTGTATCTGGCTGCCAAAGGAGGAGACAACGGTGTCAGCCACAACCACAACGATGTGGGCAACGTGATGGTGTACCTGGATGGGAAGCCGGTATTGGTCGACGCCGGCGCCCAGACCTATACTGCCCAGACCTTCGGGGGCAAACGCTACGAGCTCTGGAACAACCAGTCTGCCTACCACAACCTGCCGGACATCAACGGGGTCATGCAAAAAGAAGGCGCCGGATACGGGGCCCGGGATACCCGCTACCATGCCGACGACCAGCGCGCTGTGTTCAGCCTGGAGCTGGCCGGAGCCTATCCTGCCGCGGCGGACGTCCGTTCTTTCCGCCGCCAGGTGGTGCTGGAACGCGGCCGGGAGCTGCGGATTGAGGAGAACTACCGCCTGAACACCTGGAAGGCACCGATCACGGAGAATTTCCTGAGCCCGTGGGCACCCGATATCCACAGCCCGGGGACGGTATGGTTGCAGGGAGCGGATCCCGGGCAGCGTCTCCGCCTGCTGTACGACGCTTCCCGCTTTCAGGCGGCCGTAGACACCGTGGTCATCACCGATGGGAAGGCTGTCAAGGGGCTGGACGGCCAGTTGGGCAGGGACGGACGCATGTATGGCAACTGGGGGCCGGTGCTGTACCGGCTGCGGCTGGTGTCCACCACCCAAAAGACCAAGGATCATTATACCTTCACGATCAAACGATAAGCATGCCCGTACGCAGCCACCAAGCACCCGGCACCGGCGTTCGTCCCGGACTGCAGCGCAGGATCATTCATGGGGAACACCTGATGACGGCCGTCCTTGACTTCAGCGATGGACCCTGGGCCGAGCCGGAGCCCCCGCATGCCCATCCTCATGAACAGATCACCTATATCGCCAGCGGCTCCATCACTTTTTATTGCGAAGGCGAGCCCCCGCAGGACCTGCAGGCCGGCGACCTTTTCTTCGTGCCCTCCGGGCGTTCCCACAGCATCCGCCTGAACAGTGCGGAGGCGCGGCTGGTGGACAGCTTCACGCCGCTGCGCGACGAATTTCTCTGACCATAACTATTGACCGCCATGAGCATTACCAGAATGTTTTCCCTGCTGATCGGCCTTGCAGCCATCCTGTCCCTGCCGGCGACGGCCCAGGTCCTCGTGCCCGGGGGTGATTCCCTGCTGGCCTCCCTGCACAAGGAACACCCGCGCATCCTGGCGACGGCGGAAGATTTCCGCCGTGTAGCGGAAGAGCGCCGCCAGGATCCGTATGTGCGCGAAGCTTTCGAACGCCTGTACGCACGGGGGACCCGTATCCTGGATGAACCGGTGTGCCAGTACGTCATCCCCGACGGCTTGCGCCTGCTGGCCACGAGCAGGAAGGTGGTGGACCGGGTCTCTACCCTGGGCTTCCTGTACCGTATCACGAAAGAACGCCGCTTTGCCGAGCGGGCCTGGCAGGACCTGTACGCCGCCTCGCGCTTCCCCGACTGGAATCCCAAACATTTTCTCGACGTCGGGGAGATGACTTTCGCCTTCGCACTGGGTTACGACTGGCTGTATGACTACTGGGACGCCGATCAGCGGAACATCCTCAAATCTGCCATCATGGAAAAGGGCCTGTCCCGGGCCCTGCTGGCCTATGCAGGGCTGGCCACCCACGACAAGGGATGGTGGACGGACGTACCCCATAACTGGAACCAGGTATGCAACGGCGGCATCGGCACTGGCGCCCTGGCCATTGCCGATGAGGAACCCGCCCTCGCCACGAACATCTTGCACCATGTGCTGCGGCGCCTGCCCCTGGCGATGGTTCATTTCGCTCCTGACGGGGCCTGGAATGAAGGCCCCGGGTATTGGGGCTATGCGACGCGGTACAATGTGGCCATCATCGCTTCGCTGCAGAGCGCCCTGGGCACGGATTTCGGGCTGAGCGCCATGCCGGGCTTTTCCAAGACGGCCCTGTTTCCTTTATATATGAACAGCCCCATAGGAAAATCTTTCAATTATGCGGACGGGGGAGATCATCCCATCAGCGGGTCGCAGCTGTTCTGGTTCGCCAAGCGCTTCCGGCAGCCCCTGGTAGCCCAATATTTGTACGGGCTCCGGCCATCGGATCCTTTCGCCCTGCTCTGGTATGATCCGGCGGTCCTGCAGGGGGGAACGGCGGTAGCGCCAGACGCGTATTTCCGGGAGGCGGAAGTGGTGACCCTGCGCAGCCGCTGGAACGACAGCAATGCCCTATATGTGGCTTTCAAGGCAGGAGACAACAAAGCGAATCACAGCCACCTGGACCTGGGCAGTTTTGTGCTGGATGCCCTGGGAGAGCGCTGGATACTGGATCTGGGGGCCGACAACTACAACATCCCCGGGTATTTCAGCTCGGGCCCCCGCGGACAACGCTGGCAGTACTACCGCACACGGGCCGAAGGGCACAATACCCTGGTCATCGGGCAGGGGAAGGGCCCGGACCAGGATCCGCAAGCCAAGACCCGCATACAGCGCTTCGCAAGCAGCAAGGATGCTGCTTATGGCATCATGGACCTGTCCGCGGCCTACCGCCTCGACAGCACGTCCATACGCCGTGGCATTGCCTTGAGTGCCGGGCGGCAGACCGTCATTGTATCGGACGAGATCAGCCATCCGGCGTCCCCAGACCTGTACTGGTTTGCCCACACCGCCGCCGAGGTCCGCCTCTCCGCCGATGGGCGCAGGGCCACGCTTCGTCAGGGCGGAAAGACTTTTGAGGCCACGCTGATCTCGCCGGCGGGGGCCCGTTTTACGGTCATGGATGCCCAGCCCCTGCCGGGCTCCCCGCATCCCACGGAAAACAATCCCAACAAAGGACTGCGCAAATTGAGCATTCACCTCAGCGGGGTAAAGACCACCCGTATCGTGGTGGCTTTCCATCCGGCAGGGGTAACTGTCCGTACCCCTTTCACCCGTCCCCTGGACGAATGGAAAGAATAGAAGTACCGTTCCTGCGCCATATGCGGCTTGAAACACCTGGTCGGGGATAACTCTTGTTGGGAGATATTGAAAATTGAAGTATATTGTAACCAAGGGAGTCCTGCCCATGAAAGGAGCCGCTACTGATAACATCTTGCTGGAACGGTTGAAGAAAGGCGATGCAACGGCTTTCCGGCAGATTTATGAGCGGTATTGGACCCAGCTCTATAAAGCCTGTTACTATTATACCCATGCCAAGGAAGACACCGAGGACATGGTCGTCGCCATCTTCACCTCCCTCTGGGCGAAAAGAGAAACCCTCGACATTGCTCACCTGGAAGGTTATCTGCAAAAAGCCGCCAAATACCAGTCGCTGAACTTCCTGCTCAGCCAGCACCACCGGAGGACCTGCGGTCCGCTGGCCCTGACCGCAGAGGAGATCCCTGCCGGCGAGGAAGATTCACCCGAGCGCCTGCTCGAAGCCAAGGAATACAGCTGGTATATCCATCACCAGGTAGAAGCCCTTCCCGAAAAGACCAAGAGGATATTCCTGCTGAACCGGGAAGGCGGTCTCAGCTACAAAGAGATTGCCCGGGCCCTGGGGGTATCCGTCAAGACCGTGGAATACCACATGTCGAAGGCCAGGAGTTCTCTCGCCAGATGCCTTCCCCTGCTCGCCGCTTTCCTGGCCCGGTTCCTCTGATCCGTTTTTTTTTAAATTTTTTTAGGGTTTTGTCCTGTTCGTCGTACTACATAGATAGGACACCTAAACCCGATCCGCATGCCGAGCCAGATCACAAGGTCACTGCTCCACCGGTTCAGCCGGGGCCGGTGCACGCCGGAAGAACAGGAGGCGGTGCGCCAATGGTTGCAACAGGAGGACTGGCCTGCCTGGAAAGTAGACGAGAAAATACCTGACGAGGTCCGCCGCGCCATATGGGCCAAGCTCAGGGGCCGGCTGAAAACCGGTACAGGCGCCCCTGTACGCCGGCGCCTGTGGCCCTGGGCCGCAGCGGCGGCAGCGATGCTGGCCGGGGCGCTGTGGCTGGCGGGAGCATTCGGCCCCCACGCCGCTACCCAGGCCCCCACGGTCTTCACGGCCTCCGGACAGCCATCCCGGATCATCCTGCCCGACAGCTCTGTCGTATTCCTCGCTGCCCACGCCAGCCTGACCCTGGATCGACATTTTGGTACGGCGGGGCGGGTAGTAACCCTGCGTGGTGAAGGAGCCTTCGAAGTGGCCAGCGATCCGGCACAACCGTTCACCGTGGTCTGTGGCGAGTTGCGCACCACGGCCCTGGGCACCTCATTCAAAGTGATGCCCTCCGGCCAAGGCAGCGAGATCAAGATCGCCCTGTCCTCCGGGCGGGTAAGGGTAGAGGACCAGGCAGGCAACGGGAAAACAGGCCTGGTGTTGGATCCGGGGGACGAGGCCGTGTTCGACAGAACCACCCGCACCCTGCAGAAGAGCAGCGGTCCGCCGCCATTGGATTACCGCAGCGACGTGCTCTTTTTCCGGAACGCGGGGCTGCAGGAGACGGCCGACAAACTATCGAGCTACTATCATGTCCATGTCCGTTATGATGCCCTGCCTGCAGGCTGGCCCTGGCAGGTGTCGGGAGAATTTGATTACAAACCCCTGGAGACGGTCATGAAGGCCATTGCCTATTCCTGCAACATCCGCTACCGCCTGCAGGGTGATACCCTTGTCCTTCTGCCGGTTCCTTAACCCTCGCAAAACCCATCCATGACATTCTCTTACAACAGCAGCTAAAAAAAATACCGGCACCGCACCTCTGGCGCGGTCACCGGTACATGTTCATCCGGCAGTGCAGGTGAAGTATGGGGATACGGAACCACGGCACCGCCGTCCGCTTTAAAGATTGTCCATCCTTAAAACTGACCAAAAGTATGAAAAAAATTTTAATCCGTTTTGCGGTCATGACGGGTCGTCGCGCCATAATGATTTTCTGCATTCTTGCCGTGTCAACCACGCTGCTGTCGGCCAGGGACGGGCATAGCCAGACACTGGACCCAAAAAAAATACTGCTCTCCCTGCATGTGGAGAACCGTCCTTTGGAAGAGGTTTTCCGGGATATCGAAAAGCAGACATCCTTCCGCTTTTTTTACAATGCCGGCATCTTCGATGCCCGGCAGGCGGTGAGCCTCCATGCACGGGGCAAACCGCTCTCGGGCATCCTCATGCATCTGTCCGATGAGACTGGTCTGGAGTTCAAGCAGATCGATAATTTCTTTTCCGTGCGGCCGAAGACCTTTTCCTCCGCCATCCTTCCCGCGCTGGCACCCATGACCCTTCCAAACAGCCTGGCGCCAGCCGTCAACCCCGACCACGCCCTGGCCGGGCGCCTCCTGGACAAAGCCATCCACGGCAAGGTGGTGGATGAGCAGGGAACGCCTCTGGCCGGTGTCACGGTGATGGTGCGGGGAACCACCCTGGGCACCGTCACGGACGCCAGCGGGGCATTCTCCCTGACCGTGCCCGAGGGCGCGGTTCTCAGCATCTCCTATATAGGCTACCAGCCCCTG